>JANWZT010000009.1 GCA_025054515.1 Candidatus Caldarchaeum sp. | reverse complement strand
ACAAACAAATTTTCACACCTCCATCATTACGACGTCGAAAACAGGGAGGTACGGCTTCTCTGGAAAGACTCGGTTCATCGGGAAGACGAATGGGCGGCGGAGGTCGGCGACATTCTCTACGACCCATACAACGACAAACTTCTTCTGATGCGAGAAGACGGTCATTTCAACAACGGTGTCTACAGGGTCGACAGGAGAAACGGAGCCGCAGAAATGTTGTTTTCGGACAAATGTTTGAAGGCGGCTTTAATCCGGGACATGGCCTGTTTCGGCGTTGGGGAAAACTATGTATCGGGCCTGCGTGAAATCAGGTTTCTCGACCTCGTTTCGGGTCGGATGGATGTTTTCGGTGTCACCGGCTCTGTCGATGGGCAGAATTTCTACAAGCCGTCGGTCGGGGAAATGGCTTCGGCCTACAACCGGGTTTTCGCCTTCGTCCGAGGAGGCGTCGTCGTCGGCAACCCCTACCTCGAAGAACCCTTCACCTTTGTCAGGCTTTTCGACTTTTTCAACTTCTACGCACCCTTCAGAACCAACTCGATAACCGCGGCCGGAGGAATCCTCGTCCCCTACAACGCCCACCACGACGCCGTCTACCAGCCCACAACCGACGAAGCCAAAACCTACTCCGTCTACACCAACACCATCACGGGCCCTTCAGTCCTCGTCTACATAGCCCCGCCGATGGCCAAAATTGTCGGAACATTCGGTGCAAGAATAACCAGCGTTGAAAAAGTCGGAGGAAAAATTTTGCTGGCATGCGACAACTCACCCAACGCCGGAGGCCCCACGGTAACCCCCTACGACAGCGGCGAAAAAGACTTCACAGTCCTCGACGAAGAAATTGTTCAAAGGCCTCCGCCTGCCGCCGTGTTCACGGTTCCGCTGAACAGGCTACATAAGCTCGCCGACATGTTCGGTGCTTCCTGTTTCGGGGGCGTGCCTTTGACCGGGTACAGGTCGCCGAGTTTGAAAGTTTTCGCGGACAGGGCCAACGTCCTCAAAATCTACGAATACGACCTGTCTCTTCCGCTGAACCCGGCAGATTCCGAAGACTACGTCATCAAACCCGGGAAAAACATCATCGACCTCGACGCCTTCACGGGCATAGTTTCTTTCCAGCTGACGCACGCCGACGCGAAGGCCGTGGCCAAAATCAACCTCGTTTAGCGGTGTTAGAAATTGAGAGCTGACTGGCCTTCGCGAGTTTGGATTTTTTCTTTCGAGTTTGAAGGATTCGTCAAAGCCGGTGGGTTGGGTGCGGCCGTGGCTCGGCACGCGCGGGCCCTTGCCGGCGCTGGAATCGAGGTGACGGTTTTGGTTCCTTCGCATGGAAAACACGTCCAGAACGCTGTCGAAGAGGGGAGGTGGAGCGGAACTCGGGAAGGCGTCGACGGAGCATCCTACGGTTACAGCGTATCCGCCGAATCAACTCGAATCGACGGCGTCAAACTCGTCGTCTTCCGTGGCGCAGACCCTCACACAAGCCGATTTCTGGACGACCCTGAAACTTACCGCGAAGCCCCCGAAAAAACAGCCCTCTACACCCGAGGAGCAATCCACTGGGCCGTCGAACAACCGAGACCGCCCGACATCATCCACAGCAACGACTGGACCGCTGTGATGGCGGCGTCAGCCATCAAAAACATCTATTCATCCAAAAACATAGACGTCCCTTGGGTTCATACAATTCACCTCGTTTCGTCGCCGTCTTTTCCATGGCATTACGCATCCGAAGGATGGGCTGGCGTGCCAAACATTCGACAAAGCGTTCTATCGCACGATGGGTCTTACACGGCCTACACCAGCGAAATATGGGACGGTGTCGGAGGCAACGTCGACGCATATTCGGCCACCGCATCAGACCTGCTAACTTCCGTGAGCAGAGGCTACCTCGAATACCTTCTATCACGATGGCCATACGTCCCACGCGAAAAAACTTCGTATGTTTACAACTCGACCGACTGGACGCAGAACGAGGTCAAAGAATACGTTGCAAAGGCCTTCGGCACGGTTTCGAGGAAGAAATTGAGAAAGATGGTTGTCGACAAAATATTGGAGAACGTCAAAAGCTATGTCGGCGGTCTCGGAGACACGGAGCTTCTCGCAGTCGCTCACGGCCGGCTTGTTTGGCAGAAGGGCTACGACATTTTGATGCAGTCTGTGGACTACATGGACAGGTCGTTGGGTGTATTGATCTTGGGCCTTTCGTCCGGAGACGTTGGTCATGAAGAATATCTTCGCCGGCTCGCGGAACAGAGGCCCGGCAGGATACTGATGACGGTGGGCCACGTTCCACAGATGCTTCTCAAAGCCGCCATCTATTCAGCTAACGTTGCGGCCGTTCCTTCAAGGTACGAGCCCTTCGGCATCTCGTCCATCGAATCACAGGCCCTCGGAACACCAGTGGTCGCCACCAGCATCCCCGGCCTGTCCGAAACAGTCAAAGACATCTACCACTACGACGACGGCGGAGGAAAGCTCGTCGGATACGAAGAAACCAACTACCTCGGCCTCGCCATCACATCTGTCGCATTATTGACAGAAGCCGTCGACACGAGAAAACAGTCTTTGGCCGATAAAATCCCCTTCGAATTCGTCAAACAGAGGTTCAACAGCCTAAAAAAAATTCGAACAAACGCCGCCGCATGGGTCGACCAAAACTTCCGAGAAAAAAACACTTTGGAACAACTTCTGAACTGCTATGAAAAAGCGCGACGTATTTCCGTAGAAAGCTTCACACGAGTGAGATAGCACAAACCTAATTAAATCAAATGAACCGCTTGAATAAAATGATAGTCAGCATAACCCCGGAGCTGGGGCTCGACGAAGCACCCGTCTACGCCGGAGGCCTCGGAATACTCGAGGCCGATAAATTCTACGCGGCGGCGTCGATGGGGTTGTCCTACACGGTGCTGACCTTTTTCTACCCGAGAGGATATGTATACTACCAGCCGTCCGATGACGGCTTCATCCAAATTCGTCAAGAAATTTACCCGGAGAAACTAACCGCTGAAGACGAAATAGTTTTTGTCTCGAATTTCCTCGGCGAAAAAATTGCCGTAAGGCCGTATTTCTTCAAACTCGGGAACGCTAAAGCTGTTTTCTTCCACGTCATCAGCCCCGAAAGAGCGGCACGCACCATCCAAAGGCTTTACGTCTACGACAAGCCCGACAGCCGAGAGCTTTTCGCCATCATCCTCGCCAAAGCATCCAGCATCTACATCCGAGACAGGATCGGGGTCGAGAAAGTGGAATTCCTCGACCTTCAGGAAAGCCTCGGTTCATTGACCGCCTTTTTGCTGCCGGAGCTCCGAAATAAAATAAGGTTTGTCGTTCACACCATCGCCCCGTGGATAAACTTCGGCGTTAACCCCGAATCAATCAAAAAAGAAATACCGGAAGCAGACCTGAGCAAATATGGTTCATCCCTTTACTATCTTTCGATGGAGAAAGCTACGCAGGTTTTTGCGGTTTCAGCCAAGCATGAAAGACTCGTCAAGCAAGTGACCCAATCCTACGACGGAAAAATCTCGCACGTAACCAACGGAGTAAACCTCCAAAGATGGACACATCCCGAAATACAGCGGCTCATAAAGAACAACCGCCTGCTCTCGGTGGAAGATTTTGCGTCGGCGCGGCTGAAGATGCGTTCCGAATTGGTGGATTTATTGAAAAGAACCAAACCTGACATACGGGTTGACTCGGATGATTTCTTGGTTGCATGGCCTCGGCGCATGTCCAAATACAAACGGCCATACTTCGTAGAAAGGTTGGTGAGGGAGGTTGCGGACGATTTTTCCGTCGTCTTCGTGCTCGGCGGAAAAGCTCATCCATTCGACGGCGACGGCCAATATTTCATGAAACAGTTCCGAAAACTCCATCAAGAATATCCAAAGGTTGTCTATTTCCACGACTACGACGTGGCCAAGGCGAAGACCATCCTCTCATCCGTCGATTTGTTGCTATTCACACCTTTTTCGGGCTGGGAAGCCTGCGGAACAAGCTACATGAAGGCCGGCGTAAACGGAACTCCGTCGCTTTCTTCAAGGGATGGCGGCGCGTTAGAAGTGATACGTGACGGATACAACGGATGGTTTTTCGGCCGAGAACTCGACGAACTCGTCAACATATACGCTGACCACCAAAGAACATCCGAAGTCGATGAATTCGACTACGCCGACCTCATCCGGAAATTCGTCGAAATCGCTAAAATGTACCGTGAAAGGCCCGACGAATATCTTCAGATTCAGCTTAACGCATTGACTTCGATGAGGGATGCCTGCGACATCACGAAAACTATGACAAAGTACTATCCTTTTTCTCATCGGATTTCGTCGGCTGATGTTTGAGATATAGGGCCGCGAGTGGTGGAAGAACGAGTTCCAGACTATAGGGTCTTCCGTGCCATGGTTTTGGAAGGGCGTGTTTGCCGCCGAGGTTGCCGGCTCCGCTTCCTCCGTATTCCCGTGCATCGGTGTTGATTATCTCTTTCCAGAAGCCGGGACGCGGCACACCGACTAAGTAAGGATATCGTAGCACTGGTGTGAAGTTGCACACCACGAGGACCATGTCTTCGCCTGCTTTCCTGATGAAGGCGATGACGCTCTGTTCGACATCGGACATGTCGACGATTTCGAGGCCCATGTGTTCGAAGTCGTGGCGGTGTAGAGCCGGCTCGGTCCGGTAAACATGGTTCAAATCTTTGACAAGCCGCATCACGCCGCGGTGAGTTTCAAACTCCGTCAAACCCCAGTCGAGGGGCCGTAGATGATCCCATTCATTCCACTGCCCGAATTCACAGCCCATGAACAACAGCTTCTTTCCGGGAAACCCGTACATGTATCCGAGAAGGAGACGAAGGTTGGCGAATTTCTGCCACCAATCGCCGGGCATCTTGTTTAGGAGCGAACGCTTTCCATACACCACTTCGTCGTGTGAAATAGGTAAAACGTAGTTTTCGCTGAAGACGTACCAGAAGCTAAATGTTATGAGGTTGTGATGGTACTTACGGTATACCGGGTCTTTTGAAAAATATTCGAGGGTGTCGTGCATCCAGCCCATGTTCCATTTCATCCCGAACCCGAGGCCCCCGACATATGTCGGCCTCGAAACCAGAGGCCACGCTGTCGATTCCTCCGCTATCATTAGCACTCCGGGAAAGCTGCCGTGAACCGCTTTATTCAGCTCCCGCAGAAAAGCAATAGCTTCCAAGTTTTCTTTGCCACCGTATACGTTGGGAGACCATTCTTTCCGCGAATAATCCCTGTAGAGCATCGAGCTGACGGCGTCAACGCGTAGGCCATCGACATGATATTTATCCAGCCAGAAAAACGCAGAGCTGACCAGGTAGGAAACGACTTCAGGTTTGCCATAGTCGAAGACATAGCTGTTCCAGTCTGGATGATAACGCATCAAAGGGTCTCCGTACTCGTATAAATGAGTGCCGTCGAAATAAACCAACCCGTGGATGTCTGTCGGGAAATGGGATGGAACCCAGTCGAGGATGACTCCGATCCCGTTCTGATGCATGATGTCGACGAAGTCCATGAAATCCTGTGGAACACCGTACCTGCTGGTGGGCGCGAAATATCCGGTCGTCTGGTAGCCCCACGAACCGTAGAACGGATGCTCCATCACGGGCAGCAGCTCGACATGTGTGAACCCAAGGCCGGAAACATATTCGGCGAGCTGACGACCGATGCTGGCGAAGGTCATGTTCTCGAAATGGCGCCAAGACCCGATGTGTACCTCGTAGACGGAAACCGGCTCTGAGAGATAGTTGCGGCGGGCCCTGTCCTCCATCCATTGATGGTCGTTCCAAGAGTAGTCAAGCTTCCAGACTATCGAAGCGGTTCCCGGCGGTGTTTCCCAGAGCAACGCGTAGGGGTCGCCCTTGTCAGCTCTGTAACCACTCTGTGAGACGACGTGATATTTGTAGCGGACGCCCTTGCGAACGTCTGCAACGAAACCTTCCCAAATGCCTGAGCCATCTCCTCGTGGATATAACACGTGTGCATCGGGGTTCCAGTCGTTGAAATCACCCATGACGGAGACGCGGGCCGCATGAGGGGCCCAAACCGCGAAATAACATCCTTCATTTCCGTTTAAAGACAAAGGATGCGCGCCCATCTTCTCGTAGAGCCTGAAATGCCGACCTTGCTTAAACAACCATATGTCATAATCGGTGAAGAGGCTGAACTGACGGGTTTCTCCAATCATGTCAATGCAGACTGTTGGGACACGGCGTTGTATACCTCTGCTTTTTCGCTGATTTTCATGTGCGGCCAAATCTTCGACCCTATGCATTTTACGCCGTTCGATATTTCCACGCCGTTCCCGATTACAGAGCCGATGATTTCACAGTTGTGGCCTATGGATACATGTCGTCCGATGATGCTGTCCCTGATGACCGTCCCCGACCCTATTACCCCCCTATCCATAATGATCGAGTTTTCCACGTTTACGTCGTTGCCGAGAATTGTGTAATGGTCGATGACCGAGTTGGATATTCTAGTTCCCGAGCCGATGGAGATGTGTCGGCCAAGCAGTATATCGCCTTCGAAGCTTATTTCACCGGATTTATCCCTTTCAATCAATTCGGCGTGAAGACGCCGCGATTCCGGGGTTCGGCCCTGCATCCTCGCTCCTTTGTAGCTCGAAGTCACTCCCAAATCATCTAAGCTGATGTTTCTCAAAACAAAGAAAACAGCCTCCATGTATGTTTCTGGCGTTCCTATGTCGAACCAGTAATCGCTAACGGGAAATCCTGAAATTTTGTATCCGTGCTCTAAGAGGGTTGGGATGACGTGCCTTCCGAAATCCATCTGACCTGTCCTCAGAAGCTGCTGCCCAACCGATGTTTTGAAAAACTCCAGAAACTGCGGGGAAAGAACGTAGACGCCTGTGTTTATAAATCGGGAAGGAGGAGCAGTTTTCGGTTTCTCAACGAACCTTCTTATCCAAAATTCTTCGTCGACGTCTGCGACACCATACATGCTCACGTCCTTCCACGGCTCCAGTTCCTTCAACCCAACCGACATGAAAGAAGCCTTTTCAAAGTGCGAAACCCAGATGCTTAAGACATCGAGACGTGCAACCGTGTCGCCCTGAAGAACCAGAACGGGTTCGTTTATCCCATAATATTCCATCACGACTTTGACGGCGTGTGCGTTGCCGAGGCTGGTGATGTTGGGCATGTAGCGGACACGGAAAATATCAGGCTCCATCCGGAGGGTGAACGCTATTCGTTCGCCGCCCCCCATGTAGTCGATGAGCGGGATGTAGTTATTGAAGCCGCTGACCGCGAGATAGACCTCACGAAGGCCTTGTCTCGCGAGAGACGAGATCATCCATTCGATTAGAGGCCTGTTTAGGAAACGTACCATGGCTTTAGAGGTGTCAGCGGTCAAGGGGTAAAGACGCGTGCCCAAACCACCCAAAGGAATAATCGCCTTCCTCAACAAAGTCGTTCCAACAAATCCATAGCATCGAAAAGATATAACATTATCCAAAATATTATGAATACTTCATCACCATACAGCAGTATTTCCAATGCGACGGCTAAAGGCTGTAACAAGATGTCCCCGGGTCTCTCTCGAAAATGCCCCGGGGCGGACTTGAACCGCCGACACTCCGGTCTTCAGCCGGACGCGCTCCCAGCCTGCGCTACCGGGGCCTACCAAATTGTTTTGCATCGGTCTTTTATTTATCTTTGACAAAGACGCATTTGATGCAACCGTATAATTGGACTAAAGCAAGCCATCGAGTTTGCCGTCTTCGGGATGCGGTAGTCGATTTGGAATTTGATTTGCTCGAGCGACCATGGGGAAAAACTGCTATGGTAGATAGGCAGGACTCTATGGTACCGTGGATTTGGCGGTATGACGTCTGGCTGGTTCTGTATGCGGCCTTGTTTTTGGTTATAAATATGCCGCACTTTGATTAGATTTCTGGTATGACGACGGGGGTCGGCAGGCAGGTAAAAGGCTACATTTCGAACATTTCGACAAAGGTCGGCGGCGACGGCGTCGTCTATTTCCTCACCATATCGACCGCTTCGGGCGAAGAGCTCGTGGTAAGGATGAGGCAGCCGCCCGAATGGGTTTTCGTCGGAACACCCGTGTCTGGTGTCGTGGTGCGTGCGGACGATGTTTATCAGATTCAAGACTTCACGATGGCCAGAGAGCTTAATCCTGCGAGGGTTGTCGAGGTCGATTCCTGCATGACTACTTATGTTGGGTCGGGCGGGGAAACGAGGGCCATAGTGACGGGGAGGACGTCGTCTTCGATGGTGTCGGCGCCGGCTTTGACCGTGGCTATCGGCAGAAAAGCCGAAAAAATCGGGTTCCAGAAAACATACATCCATTTGGCGGATTTGCCCATAGGCACCCGCGTCGTCGCAGTCCAGACATCCCGTGAATATCGGCGGGATGTTTCTACGAGGAAATTCATTTCCATGGCTGGGGCCGATGCAGAGCAGTAGGCTTCTGATAGTTGCGGAAAAGGCGAGCGTAGCCCGAGCCATTAAGAGCGTGGTTAGTGCGGCGAAGCTGGACGCAGTAGTTGTTTCTGTCCGTGGACACATGATGGAAGCCGAGCTTCCCGAAGGCTACGAATGGGGGGCGATTGACCCACTTGAAATCATCAAGCTCCGGACTGTGGTCGACAAAGTAAGCGACTTCTCCACATATAGGAATTTGACTAAAGTTTTTTCGGAAGACGGTGTTTTAGTGGTCGCGACCGACAACGATTCAGAAGGGGAGCTCATCGGTTACGAGGTTTTGGAGACTTTTCGGAAAATCAGGGGAGATGGTGTCGATTGTCTGAGGATGAGATTCAACTCGGTCGACCGGCGTGAACTGTTCGCCAGCATCAAAAACCTTGAAAAAGGCCTCAACATGCGGTGGGTGGAGAAAGCCCGGTTCCGGCAAGTATTCGACCTCATTACGGGAGCGGCCTTTACAAGACTTCTCACGGAATCGACCCGGAGGAAAAAACCGGTGAGGCTGATTAGCTGGGGCTCTTGTCAAACACCTACACTCAATTTTGTCATCGAAAGGGAGAAGGAGATTCTCGCCTTTAAGCCCCAAAAATATTGGAGGATTGTCGCCACTTTGCGGACTGAGCGGAACGAGGAATTCAAAGCCGTTAGCGAGATTTTCTGGGACGAACACCTCTGTAACAAAGCTTTTACGGAAGTGGAGCCGGTGAAGGAGGCGGTTGTATCCAGCTATCTAGAAACGGAGAAGAAAGTTGCTAGGCCTTTGCCTATGAGGACTGACGACATTCTCCGGGACTTGACTCGGTTGACCCGTCTTTCGGCGAGTAAAATCCTTGGGTTGATGGAGCAGCTATACGCTGAAGGTTACATCAGCTACCCGAGAACGGACACCAACCGTTACCGGAAAAGCTTCGACTTTGAAACACCGTTGAAAGCGGTAACCGGCTATGCCGCTCTCAAACAAACAGCACCCGACACAACAGCTCCCAATCCGAGAAACGGAAGCCGCGACGACGGAGCCCATCCGCCCATCTACCCGGTAAAAACCTATCAAGGCAGCGGCATCCTCATGAACATATGGGAATACATCGCGCGTAGGTTCTACGCCAACGCCTTTTTCGAAGACGCCGTCCAGCAAATTCAGTCCGCGGAAATCATAATAGCCAACCTATCGCTGAAAGCCAATGGAAACCGCGTGGTTTCACCGGGATTCTACCGGGTTTTTCACTATTTCACGCCCGCCGATAACCCCATTCCGGTGCTGTCGGATGGCGAAAAACTTCAAGTTGTCAAAATCGAGCGGGTCGAAGAAGAGACGAAGCCGCCGGCAAGGCTGACGGAAGCAGATCTCCTACGGTTGATGGAGAAATATGGCATCGGAACGGACGCTACGAGGGCCACGTATCCGCAGCTTATAGTCGACCGGCAGTATGCAGTCAGAGAAGGAAGCCGCTTTAAGCCGACGCCGTTGGGCGTGGCCCTGATAGAATCCCTCGCCGAAACGGACCCGCGCTTGGTCACCCCAGAAACGAGGCGGATGGTTGAAGAATACATGATGAAAATCGAACGCGGCGAAGCATCCCTCGATGAAAGCTTGGAGAAAAGCCTACGACTCTATCAAGAGCTACTGGAAAAATGCAACGCCAAAATAGACGAAATAAGCAGCCGGCTGGCTGAATCGATCGATTCCATCCAACCTCCGAAGAGATACGTCAAATCCTTTCTGAAGAGGCGATAGACAACATCGTTTTTTAGACATAAGCTTATAAAGAAATGTACGCATGACGGATTGGAACCATGGTCGCTGAATTTTTGGCTTTTCTGAACCCCGCGACGGGCACCGACAACGTGCTATCATTCCTCCTATCCCTAATCTGGATAGCCTTTCTGATGATATTCTTCCTATACCCATCCTTCGGCCAGAGAATGCAACTCTCCTACATGCTCCGTGATTTAGAAAAGAAGCTCAACAGACTTAAAGCCATCAAAGACGAAATACACAGAGTCACTGTCGACACCATCAAACGGGTCGGCAGACCTGAAAAAGACCCAACACCGGAAATAGACCGGCTCAGCGAATTCTTTATCATACAACCCGAATCCATGGACCCCTACGGACTCGTTTACAAGCTGGAACACATCCTTGAAACGGGCGAACGCACCTACGAGAACGAAGTCGCGAAAATCGCTCCACACGCGACTGAACATCAGGTCAAATCTTTGACGAACCTCGTCGAAGTCTTGAGGGGTATCAACACGCTCTACCGGGTGGTCCGCCACTACTACTTGCTGGGAAGAAAGACATCGAACATCTACATGGTTCTCCAGATTCAGATGGTCCTTCCTATGATTATCGAGATCGCGGAATCTTATCAGCAGGCTGCGACGGCGTTTAGCAAGGGTCAGCCAATAGGTGATGGTGTGGGTCCGCTGGTTGCGGCGAAGCTGGCCGACGGCCGTGAAAAGGAGCGTTATGAAATAGCTAAAGACACCATCGTTCAGGAAGTCGAGATCGAAAACCGAAAGGTCTACGTCGTGAGGGCCGCGGGCCCCGGCGGTACGGTCGGCAGACCCGGTGAAGCGGTTAAACAACTCATCGAAAGGCTTCCCGAAAACCCCAAGTTGATTGTGACGATTGACGCGGCCCTCAAGCTGGAGGGTGAAGAAACCGGAAAGATAGCTGAGGGGGTGGGCGTCGCCATCGGAGGCCCAGGCGTCGACAAATACAAAATAGAGGAGCTGGCGAGAAGCCGCGGAATACCTCTTCATGCTTTCGTGATTTTCCAGTCAATAACCGAGGCCATCACGCCGATGCGGGAATCGATTGCGAAATCGGCCGACGTTGTCATCGAAAAAGTCCGTCAGCTGATTTTGGAAAAGGTGAATGGCGGAGAAACCGTCGTTGTCGCGGGCATAGGCAACACCATCGGAGTGGGTGTTTGATGAGCGAGCCTTCGCTGGTCATCGGAAGAGGGAAGGAGCGTTTTCAAGAGCCTTTGACATTCCTCAAATGCCTCGAATGTGGAACCGAAAACTCAAGGCCCTTCAAGGAAGCGGACTACGTTCTCAAGGTCGTTGAAGACGAAAAATGTCCGAAATGCGGTTCCATGAAAAGTAAAATAGTCAACATCTACGTGCCGGAAAAGAAGACACCTAAGTGACGACCGCGCATCCTTCTTTTGTTACAACGACCGTATGCTCAGCTTGAGCGACGGGTTTGTCGGTTTTTTCTACGAGGACGTGGTAGGATTTGAGCCGTCCCGTTTTGACCAGTTTTTGATGAAGAGCCAATGTTTCGGGGTTTAGGTCCCGCAACCATCGTAGTGAATAGGGGAGGCCTTGGAATCGGTCGGCTATGGTTCGCAACAAAAGGGCTTCCTGATTGGATGATTTTGTTGTCGGTGGTCTTTCGAGGCGGTAGATGGTGGTTGTTTTTGTGTCGACGACTTCGCCGGCTCCTTCCTGTACCGTTGCAAAGGGTTCGATGGCGTAGACGTGTCCTTCTTGAAGCCGAGCTCCGTCGCCCATGGATATGTTTGGAATTGAAACACCTGCGTGAAGGTTGTATCTTTGGATTTCGTGTCCAGTCAAATTTCTTATCGGCTTGACGCCATATTTGTTTAGAACGTTTTGGACGACCGCGCCGACCGCGGAAACCCTTACTCCCGACGCCACCGTCTTGACGGCTGCCTTTAAAGCATCTTCAACCGCTGTTTTCAACTTTTCACCGACGATGGTGTCAGTAACTGTTACCGCTGTGTCGGCTATGAACCCATCGACCATGACGCCGAAATCAATTTTGGCCACGAAGTTCCTCCCAAGGATAGTCTTGTCTCCGGGAGGAGGTGAATAATGGGCTGCGACGCTATCGACCGATATGTTGCATGGAAACGCTGGCGTGCCTCCGTATTCTCTAATCATATTCTCTATCTGTTCAGCTATTTCGAGCAGGCTTGTGCCGGGTCTGACTAATTCGGGGACTTTTGCCCGTACTTGCCTCGCCACCTCTCCTGCTTTAAGCAGAGTATCCAGCCAGTCCAACCCAGAACCGGTCGGCTACGCCAGCATATTTACCGTGTGGTTTCCCTTTCCAAGGTCAGATGGGCTTCGCCGGTCTTGAGTTTGGTGACGGAAAACGCCAAGCCGAGGAGCGCGAGCACCGCTATCATCGTGAATGGTATCGTGTAGGTTCCGGTGATTTCTCGGAGAGCCGATGATGCTGGAGGCCCGATAAGCGCTGAAAAACCGTAGGCTGTGAAGACGACGCCGTAGTTGGTTCCGAGGTTTTTTAGCCCGAAGAATTTCGATGTGGCGCTGGGTGCTATGGCCAGCCATCCGCCGAAAATTAGCCAGAAAATCGAGAACGACACGGCGAAAACTGGAAGCGATTGAGAGAAGTTTGCGAGAACAGCGGCGGCCGTGAGGATGATGAATGAGTAGGTGGCTGTTTTTTGAATTCCCATCCTGTCGGTAAGGTATCCAAAAAGAGGTCTTCCCGTTCCGTTGAATATCGCAAAAACGCCCGTGAAGGCTGCGGCGAGCTGAGGCGTCAACCCAACTACTTCGACACAGTATTTGGCTGAAAGGGAGATTGCGATGAACCCACCGAACGTTCCCACGAAATAAAGGAACCACAGCGTTCTGAACATGCCCGTCCGCATCATTTCACGTGTCGTAAAATCTTTCGACTTCGCCGTTTGAGCAGATGATGAAGTGACTGTTAGAGACACCGGCGGAAACTTTAGAAGCGTTGACAGAAGCGCGAGAATGATGCCGAAGGTGATTCCGAATGTCGTAAGGGTGGCCTGCACTCCGTACTGTGAAAGGAAAGTTGACGCCAGCGGCGCTGTTATAAGTGGAGACAGTCCAAATCCCAGCAAGGTCAGACCCATTGCGAAACCGCGTTTTTCAGGTATCCATCGGCTCGAAACAGTTATCGGCACGCCGTAAAATATTCCAACACCCGCGCCCGCTACAACTCCGTAGGTGAGCAGAACAATCGGTAGGGAGTTGGGAAGGTTCACGGCGACACCTGATAGCGACCATCCGAGCCCGACTAAAACCGCGCCAACCAACGCCGTCTTCCGCGGCCCAAACCGGTTCATCATCCGCCCGCCCACCGGAACGGTCAAGGCGAAAAACAGCAGAAACACGGAGAAAGGAAGCGATGATTCGAAATCGCTCCAGCCGCACATATTTTCCAACGGTTTGCGGAAAACGCTCCAGCTGTAGATCGTCCCAAGGATTACGTTCGCTGCTAAACCAACCGCAGGATAAAACCATCGAATCATACGAATATTTATGAAAAGCCCTCCATATTTACCTACGTTCCAAAATCGATACATCAACGCATGCGGCGGGCGGGATTTGAACCCGCGACTCCCAGCGTGGCAGGCTGGTGTCCTACCAGGCTAGACGACCGCCGCACGGCTCATAACTTTCCTTGCATTTATTTAAACGATATCTTCGACAGGTGTCCATTCGCCGAGGGGCCTGTATCCCGTCATCCATTTGATTCGAAGTTTCCGCTGCCTCTTCTGTTTTTTCTCTTCGACGATTATTTCGATTACTCCGTTGGCGGTGTCTTCGACTATAGCGGTTGTGTTGCGGGGCATGGCGTAGGGGTTATAGGATATGAATAACCCTACGTGCATCTGTTGAGTTTTCTGGACGAGTGTTCGCAGTAGTTTGATTCCTTTTTCTTCGCCGAATTCGTTGAGCAAAGTCGTGAATGAATCGATGAAAACCCATTTCTTCAACCCGCCGAGTTTATGCACGTATTCGGTGAAAGCAAGGTTGATTTCTTGGGGGTCGAGTTTTATCGACGACTTTCCGCCGCTGTCGATTTCAACAATGAATAGACGACCCTGCTCAGATGCTTTTTGAAATTCCGCGCATCTTTCGGCGATCAACTTCTTTAACTGGGAGGCGGGTTGATCTATAGAGAAAAAGAATACACCATCACCCTCGCTCAAACGTTTGCACGCTATCATAACCAATAGCGTGGTTCGTCCAGAGCCGGCCGACCCCATCACCACAAAGCTGCCAGGATAGGGAAGACCTTTGCTAAGGTATCCATCGAGAACTTTAATCCCGGTCCGAACGATTGAATCACCCTTTGCAAAACTTCTTGTCCGTGTCCTCGGCAAAATCCCAAAGCCCGTAACAGCAATCGCGGAATGAGCAAAATATACCGACGAGACGGCGTCAAACCAGTCTACGGCCGGCGGCGTGTCAAAGATGTTGGAGGTGAAAAACCATATCGAAAGAAGCGCCGTGACCACTGAAGCGGTCATCGTGAAATAAGCTATTGGGTGGAGGGGGAATCCTTTTTCCCGCAGATGAACTGCCAGCAAACCAAGAAAAATCGCTGTGATGAGGCCGTAAGCGAAGAACTGAATAGGGACAGAGGATAAAGGAGAGTTGAAAAATTGTTTCGGGGAATAAAAATAGACATATCCGATAGCCAAAGCAAAAATAGGAGGTGGAGCCATCAACAGGACCCATCTGCTTGTTTCAGAAAAACCGCGGACAAAATGGGCTGTTGTGACCAGCATGGCTGTTGCGACGGCCGATAGCAGAAATCCAGAAAAAGACAAAACAGAAAAATACGGAGCATCCACGAACCTCAGCAGAACGATGCTTTCGACAACCAGCCTAATGATCATCGCGGCTCCAACGTATACTACGGCTACGCGGAAGACGAAGGATGGAAAACGCTCTGTCTGCAAAAAATATTCCAAAAGCCTCCCGAAAAAGAGAATGATCGAAAAAGTTAGTGAAACGCTTGCGGCAAAACTAAGCATCCAATTCATCAATACTGTTTTGATGGTGCGTAACCGGATATTAACCTTTCTATATCGTGAAGGTTTGGCCGTTTGAGGGGGCGGTGCCGCTGAGTCCGAGTTCGTTCCGAGCCCAGTCGGACAGCATTTTGCACATTTCGGGCTCTCCGTGCATCGTGAAAACATGCGCATGGGTTTCGATTTTGCGAAGGTAGTCGTGGAGCTGCGCTCTTCCGGCGTGGCCGGAGAACCTGAACTGTTTAACGATGCAGTTGGCCGGCTTGTTGATGGCATCAGTTACGAGCCGGCCTTGATTCAGCAAAATTTCACCCGGAGTTCCGGGTATCTGAAAGCTTGCGAGAAACACGGCCGATTTTTCATCTTCGACGATTTCGGGGGCGTAATACAAGGCGGGGCCTCCCTTCAGCATCCCTGCCGGAGTTACGATGACCCCGGGCTCTGACAAAGCGTCTATCCGGCCCTTCTTTCCCTTGACAAACCTTGTCCGTCGACTGGCTTTTTCAAGAATTTCAGCGCCGTCGATAAACCTCTTATCTGATAAATAGTATTCGAGAGTTTTTTTGGCCATTCCGTCAAGCCATACGGGATGCTTAAAGTTGTGAGCCGCGAGTATCGAAATGATTTCTTGAGCCCTTCCGACCGAAAAGGCTGGAACCAGAACCCTTCCACCGTTCTCGACAACTTCACGACATGCCTTCACAAATTCCTTCTCCAAATCTATTCTGGGCCGATGGTCTTCGTGGGCGTAGGTGGATTCGATGATAACTGCGTCGACGTCTCCGATAGTTGTGTCCGCTCCGTCAAGCATTCGGGTTTTTACGGTGGTAAAATCGCCGGTGTAAACCAGTGTTTTATCCCCGTTCACGATGATTTGAGCGCTTCCAGGAATGTGGCCGGCATCCATCAGCTCGACCTCGAGGTCGCCCACCGTAAAAGGCTCTCGATAATAGACGGTTTTGGTGTTGCGTATCATCTTTTCGACTTCGGTTTTGTCGAACAGAAGGTAGTTTGCAGAAAGTTTGATGAAGTCGTGAACGAGAAGCTCGGCTGTATCTCTTGTCATCGACGTCATGTAAAGCTTCGGCGTCCTGTTTATGTATAGAAGTGGTATGCCTCCCGAATGGTCAAGGTGAGAATGACTCAGAACCACCGCGTTGAGGTTTTTCGTCTCGACCGGAAGCGGGAATTCAGGATGGTCATTCAGCATGACTCCGTAATCGAGAAGAATTTTCGTGTCTTTGTACGTTACCTGTATCGCCGACCTTCCCACCTCTAAGGCGCCCCCCAAGAACTTTATTTCCATTCCTGCCTCCACTTCTCCACCAATTTAAGCGACCGCTTCCGTTATGCTGAACGAGTCTGGGTGAACGTGAATGACGTAGCTAAAAAACCTTGTTTCGCAACCGACGCTCCAGAAACTGGTGCAGAAAGAATTTTAGTGGCTGAAATTGTTGGGCCTTGTTGTGCATGCGATTTCCTTTCCTATGTCATCAGCCCCACGTCTTCCGGAAATACAAGGCAGACTTGATGACGGATTTCTCAACCGGCGCGTCCAAAGTCCTTGAAATAGGAAGCGGCCACCGTCACTACGCTTCGTTTTGTCGAGGAGATTACGTTTGTGTTGACGTCGCATGGTCGCCTGACGTGGTTGCGTCAGCGGAATTTCTCCCTTTTCGGACAGGCTGTTTCGACAGGGTCGTCATGATGGATGTAATCGAGCACGTGGAAGAGGTTTCGTCGGCGTTGAAAGAATGTCACAGAATATTGAGCGAAGATGGCATGCTTTTAATCGTCACACCCAACAGAAACGGGTTCGGGCTCTACGACAGCTACGCAGACCCAACGCATAAACATCATTTTACCTGGCGGACAATCGAAACCGCCTTGAGAAACATTGGTTTTGAATTAAAAGAAAAAATACCGCTTCACCTCCACATCTATTTCCCGATCAAATCTGAGAAACTACGGGGTTTCCAACAGTCGATATGCGTTGTAGCCGTGAAAAAGAAATGCACCATATCCATTTAGGCCGGTCTATCGCAGGTATTTTGTTAACTCTCGGAATATTCTTGCTCGTTCTAAACATATTCAGAGTATCGCCCGAGGAAATTCTTTCTCTGAGCCCGTCGGTGCTGGTTTATGCTTTGCTCATCAACTTTGGCAGGTTCGCGGCTCAAGCGGTACGCCTACACGTGCTTCTCCGAAAATTTTCCAACCTCTCGGTTAGTTATTACGAATCTTTCGCGGTCAGGGCTGCGAGCGAATTTTTCGCCTTAACAACTGTTCCTTTTTTAGCGGACGAAGCAGCGAGGACTTGGTTGCTTGCCAAGCGTGGCATGCGGTCAGCGAAGGCCTTCGGGCTTGCCTTCATAGAATTGGTGCTCGACACAGCCGTAGGGTCGGCCATCGCATTCGCCGCCTCTTTGCACGCGTTCGCGGCCAACGCCACCGGCATAGGGCTGATAATCTTAACCTTATCATCCGCTCAGATACTGATATCGTTCATCATCATCGGCCTCGGCAGAAGGAGCTCTGAAGCTCAGTCCCAAGATAGGGCCGTAAAATTTCTGAAGCATCTGCGGCTGCCGACGAAAGTGAGAGATTGGTTATCTGACGGCTCGGAAGAGGTGAAGCAGGTGGTCAGAGACACTTTTTCACCTTCAAACATCAAAACCCTGACATTCCTGTTGGCCTCAACAGCAGTTGTCATGTCGGCGCCTGCGTTAATACTCTACCTACAACTCGGTAGCATCGGGTCAACCGGTTTTCTTGCTTCGCTGTTTTCGTTTCATTCGGGAAACGTGTTAGGCGTTTTGCCCGTGACCGTGGGCGGAGCAGGATTGACGGAGGCCGGCGTATACATCTACCTTCGGACGGTTTATGGAATCAATTCGGCGGCAACCGTAGTCCAGTGGCGCATAGCCACTTACTACGTGTCGCTTATTTTTTCGGGCGTGATGTTTTTGGTGGCGTTCAGCAGGAGAGGTAATAATTGAATGATGTTTGGCTTGAAGCGTTGCGGAATGACGATGTTATATAAGGCCGCTCGGCGGAATTCAAAACATGTTGGTTGAGGATTTGACTTTAAGCCGTGATGTATCGGTGGCACAACTTCTTGAGATGATGAGCCGTATGGGTGGTTTCATGGGCGAACATCTTGGAAGAGCGTACCTGCTGTTGAAGGAAATGGTTACCGATACGAAGTCGTTGAGGATGATTTCTTTCACCGGAAACGTTGTTTCAACTGGGTTGCGCGGAGTATTGGTGGAGATGTTGCGGAGGAAATGGTTCGACTTAGTCTTTACCACCTGCGGAGCAGTCGACCACGACATCGCCCGCACTCGTTCAGATTACAGAAGCGGAAGCTTCGACGCCGACGATTGGGAGCTCGCCGAAAAAAACGTTCACCGCCTCGGAAACGTCTTCATAGACCAAAATAGCTACGGAGCTACCGTTGAGAAAGAAGTCAAACAACTGATGGAAAAAATCGAAGAAAACCACCCGCTCTCATTTAGCACTTTAATGCATATGTTGGGCAAACAACTCGATTCGGAAAAATCATTCCTCTACTGGTGTTGGAAGCGTGACATCCCGGTGATTGTGCCGGGCGTTTACGACGGTGCTTTCGGCTACCAGCTGTGGCTTCAAGGAAAAACGAAACATCTCAAGATAGATTATCGAATGGATTTGGATCTGGTGAATGATTTGATGTGGAGCCGTGGGCGGAAGGCCGGGCTCGTGGTCGGCGGCGGAATTTCTAAACATCATCTTCTCTGGTGGTCGCAGTTCGGTGGAGAAGGCCTCGATTACGCAGTATACATTTCGACGGCCGACGAATACGACGGAAGCTTGAGCGGTGCGAGGCCTCGGGAAGCCGTAAGCTGGCACAAAATTTCCCCCAAGGCCCGGCATGTTTTCGTGAAGGCCGACGCGACGGCAGTTCTGCCTTTTCTCGTGATGGGGCTTGTTCAAGAAATCGGCTGATCCCGCGGTTGGGTTGACAAGTATTCAGCAAGGTTTTCTCTGATGAGTTTGACGGCTTTTTCGACTTCCCTCGTCGATACGAAGACCCGTATGGACGAGCTGATAGTTAACACGCCGAACAGGTTGACTGCTTTTGCCGCGAGTGGCTGGACTACCTTGGACACGACGCCGGGAACGAGCTCGAGCATGGCCCCGTAAATTCTTATCACGCTTAGATGCGGAAAATGGCTCACGGCTTTGCCTAGACCATTTTGGACAAAGTAGTCGTGGATTTTTTCGACGATTTCGCCGTCGCCGCGCAGATAAAGGATGAGGGACTCTTCTTCGGCGGACGCGGCCACAAGTTTTCCACCCGAGGTTTCTACCGCTTTCATAGCTGCCGAGAGCTTGGAAGGCTCTCCCATCGATTGGCCGATGACTGTTACCATGGTGACGTTGGTGTCGTCGACCACTACATCGAGTCGTGGAATTTCGGCCCCGAGAATCACAGTCCCTGTTTGTTCGATTGTGTCCAGTGAGCCTATTCTTATTTTCCCCCTTGGATGAAGGAAGAGGAGTGCCTTTGAATGGACGATTTTTGCCCCGCCTTTGCTTAGCTTGAGGACTTCGTCTGCGTTTAGAATTTCGAGGATTTGGGCCTCCGATGATTTGTTCGGGTCTGCCGAGTAGATTCCAGCAACGTCTTTAACCAAAACAACTTCATCGGCTTCGAGACAGTTTGCGAGAAGAACGGCTGTGGTGTCGCTTCCTCCACGGCCCATCGTGGTGATTTTCCCGTCAACGCTCACCCCAACATACCCGCAGACAACGGGAACAATTCCATCATCCAACAACTTCTCAACCCCGCTCTTTACACGCGGTCTACACAACTCGATGATAGGAGTTGCGTCGAGATGCTTTCCGTCAGTAACTACCGGCCATATTTCGGAATCAGGGTCGACCAACACAGCGTCAACGCCCTTCTTCTTCAAAGCCAAAGTGAAAAGCCGCGCGCTCGTCCTTTCACCCATCGCAAGCAGTTCGTCCAAAAGATCCGGTGGAGCGTCCGGGTTTATGCGTTGCGCGCTCTTCAGCAAATCATCGGTCACGCCT
>JANWZT010000099.1 GCA_025054515.1 Candidatus Caldarchaeum sp. | reverse complement strand
CGCCGAATTGGTCGAAAAAATCCGACCAGTCAAAGTTTTCGTCGACTCACCCGACAGAAACGTCGGCCGCGCGCGTCAACGGATACTGCACTACCTTGGTATGGAATTGGATGTTCGCTGTATGGTCAAGGGAGACCGCCGGCATGTTTTGGTGGCGGCTGCGTCCGTGGCCGCTAAAGTCGTCCGGGACATGAAAATCGAGGAGCTGAAGAGGAGGGTGGGAGATTTCGGGTCGGGCTATCCGTCGGACCCGAAGACGCGCCGATGGCTGGTGGAAAACATGGATTTCGATGGTTTTTCGCGGGTTGTCCGGCTGGGTTGGAAGACGTTGGATAGGCTCGAACAGACTACCCTTGACCAGTTCTAAGGTCGCGGCTTTGACGGGGAAGCCGGGCGTCGGCAAAACCACGGCGATGATCAAGGTCGCCAACCTGTTGACGCGAGACGGCGTTGGTTTGGCTGGGTTTTATTCGCGCGAAGTTAGGGTGAAGGGGATTCGGGTTGGGTTTGAGCTGGTTGACATCGTTTCGGGGGATGTGTACGAGCTGGCTTGGGCGAAGCAGGGGCATGGCCCTCGCGTAGGGAAATACCTGGTCAACATCGCTAACGTTGAAAAAATGGCCCGTCAGCTCGTCGGCGAGATTTCGGGGAAATGCGATGCCGTGTTAGTCGATGAAGTGGGCCCTATGGAGCTGTTGAGCAAGGGATTCGTCGACGCCGTCGAAACGATATTGCATGGTGGTAAGCCTTCTCTCTTCACCGTCCATTACGCCGCAAAACATCCGCTCGTCACCAAGCTGAAGGAACTCGCGGGCCAGTACCTTTTCACCCTCGACTTCCACAACAGAGACGCGATACCAGGCTTGGTTTATTCGGTGATGAAGGGTTGGTTGAAAGACTGAACGAATTCGGGTTTCCAGTCAAATGGTATTCGGAAGGCCGTGTTAGGTTCGTCGCTCCCGAATTTCCCACGACGAAGGCGGGCGAGCCAGTTGCTCCGACAAAATGGCCCATCTTCTACAACCCATTTTCCTCGCTTTCCCGCGACCTCACCGTGGTGCTGGCGCGAACATTCGACAGAAAAATCAGAGTTGCCGAGCCTCTCGCCGGCTCCGGCGTCCGCTCCATCCGCCTTCTCGTCGAAACCGACACGGTTTCACGGGCGTTGATGAACGACATCAACCCATACGCCGTCAAAGCCATGAAACTCAACGCAGAGCTCAACGGCGTGCTCGACAGGTCGGAATTTTATCACGGCGACGCGGCCGTCTTCCTTACGGCGTTAAGCGGCACGGAAAACAGGGTTTCCTACGTGGACGTCGACCCGGTCGGCGCACCGTCCAAATTCGTGGAAAACAGCCTACGTGCTGTCGAAAACAACGGCCTAATCGGTGTTTCGGCGACCGACCTCGCCGCGCTCGTTGGAAACCATCCCAACGCATGCTACAGAAAATACGGCCTGCTCTCCGCCAAAAACCATTTCGCAAAAGAGACCGCCATCCGTCTCCTCGCCAGCTTCGTCGTAACCCGGGCCGCGGCCATGAACATCGCAGCCCACCCAGTCCTTAGCGTCTACCACAGACATTTCGTCCGAGTCTTCTTCAAACTAACGCGTGGTAGAGCGCGGGTGATTAAGATTCTTGCAAACATCGGTTGGATACAGGCGTGCGACTGCCTCCGTTCAACTGTCTACCCGTTGGAGAACTTGCCCGATGGGAAATGTCCACGCTGTGGAGGCGAAGCATCGGTCGCGGGCCCTGCATGGGTTGGGCCGCTTCAAGACGTTGAAACCGTCGAAAAAATGCTCCAAAGATCGGAAGACCTTCCCCAAGCATTCGAAACCATCACAAAAATAAGAGACGAAGTCGACGCCGTAGGCTTTTACCCGGTGGACAAAATCGCGAAAAACATGAAAATTCAGCCCCCATCTCCCGCCAAACTCGTGGAAAAATTGAAAGAAATCGGTTACAAGGCCTCGCTTACGCATGTTGACCCGACGGCCGTGAAAACCGATGCGCCGCTGGAAGAAATAATTCGCCTCGTTTCCGCCGGTGTGTGTTAGCTGGCCGAAGCCGGTTCCACGCGGATAAATTCACGAACTCCCCGATATCCGAAACCCAGAAGGAAGATTTCGCTGCTGCCTTTTTTCGAAGAATGCGGCACATATCGTTCAAACTTGCGGAAGCCGCGGCCGAATTTTCTCTCGAACCTCCGAAGCGATGGATGTTCGAAGGCCTTCAAGACGACAGTCCCACCTCGCCTTAAAAATTTCCGGCAAATCGTCCACACGGCTTCGAGCAGCTCAAGCTGTTGCTCAACAAGTAATCCGTAGTCGCCCGAATGATGAGGAGAAAGGTCGGAAACAACCACGTCAAAAAACTCGCCCTTCAAAACGTTTTGCAGTTCATGCATCAACCTCGTTCCCAGAACGTCTCCCTTCACGTAAACTATGTTGGGCCGCGTGATTTGGAGTGGGTTGACGTCAACCGCCACCACAACCCCGTCATCTCCGACGATTTCAGAAGCGACGGCCGTCATTCCACCTGGGGCGGCTCCCAGGTCAAGCACTTTATCTCCTGGTTTGATGATTCGCCATCTTTTCTGGATTTCAAGCAGCTTGAAAGCCGCCCTCGACGGATAACCCATCTCCTTTGCTTTCCGCCAGAAAGGGTCTTCGCTCCGCCGTTGCAGCCACCGTTCCTTGGTCATTTCTGATTGCTCAGCCATTCGTCAAGCAGTATGCAGGTTTTGTAATGATGTTCACCGCGTGGGCCGCAGACTTGGTCGTAGACACATGATGGGCAGGGGACACCTATCAGCGGGGTGATGTTTATCTGCTTGATAAGCGGAACGAGACGGCGTGTCCAGCGGTCGTTCGAGAAAGCTTTGACCCGTTTTACATATCCCTTCCTTTCGAGCTTAATGCCTATACGGGAGCCTTCCCGGCTTGTCACCCCAAGTTTGTGCCAAAGCTCCGACTGAAGCATCCCCTCTTCATGCTGCATCAAGAGCGCCAAAGCTTTCTCCTCGAGCTTGGAAAGCTTAGCCGGCAAGTTTGTTCCAACCTACTAATAAGGTAGGCTTTAACTTAAATCTGATTAGTTCGAATTCGCCGCGGGTTGTTTTAACCACGTTTTCCGCTTTCTTCGAGGATGGCTTCCAATAAATAGACCGTTTTCCTCAAAGTAAGTACGCTGATTCCTCCGGCTTCGGCCACACGGTTCAAGGTGATTTTGATTTTCCGCTTTTTGCAGGCCAGATACACTGCGGCCGCGGAAACGGCCGATGGTTTTCGGCCCGACAGCTTTTTGCCGGCGTTGGATGTGCTGAAAATCTGGCAAGCGGCGTCTGTTGTTTCCGCATCAAGCTCAAGGTTTTTCGCAATTCGTTCGATAAAACGGAAGGCGTCTAAGGGCTTGACCTTTATTCTGAGCCCGAAGATGATTTTCCCGATCTCGCGGTTGAGCTGGTTGACGGGGACGTCGGTGGTCGATGCCATGTCTTCGACCGTTTTGCAGAGACCGTGATGGTTGCTGGCTATGTAAACCAAAGCCGCCGCCGTAGGCTTCCGACTTCTTTTGATGAGCTTCGAGGCTACGGCCTTTCTCGCCAACTCGCCGGCCTTTTCGGCGACGGCCTTCGGTACGCCGACCTTATCGGCCACCCAGAAAACATCGCTTAAAACACGAGTCATCAGCCGCTCTTCCGGCGACGACAGTCGGCCAGACCTCATCGTCCCAACGCCCATGTCGTGCAAAAGCTTCGTAACCCGAGGCCCCACACCACCGCCTGAACTCAGCAACATCTTTTGAGTCGGCTCGGTTGAAAAGCCTTTTTCCTCGATTACGGCTCCGCAGCCTCCGCACACCATCTCGCCGACACGTTCGTCAAGAAAGACATCGACCGCTCCGCAGAAGGGGCAGCGGCTCAAACCTTCTCGATGTATAACGCTTCTCCCTCCTTCACTTCCCGCCCTTCAACAACTTTAACCGACACATGCGGCGACGAAACCGGGCCCAACACGTTCGAAACGTATCCGATTTCCCGACCTCGTCTGTCATAAACTTTCGTGGCGAGACGGGGAACCTCAAAGGCTTTGACCAAAATCTTCGATTTACCGACCCGCAGAACCTCGCCGAGAAGCCTCATCCGCCGAACGGTCGCATGCCTACTTGCCAACCCTACGCAGCTCCTCCGCAACCTTCTTGATCAAATCCTGTTTCGAAATCCGTCGAGCAGTCTTCACAACAACGTAACCGGATTTCCGGTACCAAGTCCTCGGATGACAGGCGTCCACCCTCTCCACGTCGAACCCGAGTTTCCTACAAGCGTGCATCAAGTCTTCCGCGCTCGGCCTCGTCACCGCCAGACTCAATGGAATACGGCGACCCGCCTCACGTGATGATTTGGCGTCGAAATATACGGGCCATAGGATAATTCCGTCTTTCTTTATCAAGGTTGTCCCTGCTTGACGAGAACGGCGTTAACCGTTCCGTCTTGACCGGGTGCAGAAGTTACGCGGGCGATTCCTTCAGCGGTTTCTATCAGCGCCCCCTTTGTTATTACTTTACGGCGGTCGTAGTCCCTGTTGCTGGGGTTGCTGACGACACGTATGATCTCGAGTTTTTTGACAACCGGGCCAACTGCAACGTTTGCGAAGTTTGTGGAGACGACCGCTGTCTTAACATTTCCGCCCCGGACCCTCCTTTGGACGGTTTCGGGTTTTCCTA
>JANWZT010000098.1 GCA_025054515.1 Candidatus Caldarchaeum sp. | reverse complement strand
TATGGGTCGCGGATAAAGGGCTCGAGCACCCCGAGGTAGACTTTGTCGAGGACGACGCTATCTCGGATTATTTCGGCGGTGGTTGAATTTGCATAAATTTTTACGACGATCCCTTTTCTGACGACGGGTCTGAAGTCGAAATCGTCCAAACTTTCGTCCACTTCGATGAATCGGTCGAGTAGGTCGTTCAGCAGTCTTTCGTGTTCTTCCCGTGTTTCGAAGAACATATCGGGTTCGACGAGGTTCGCCAGCCCCTTTTCCACGAGTTGGGTTATTTCTTGGGGCGCTACGGTGAACGGGCTGATGACGTTGTAGAGTGATCTTTCGCTCGGCCTTGAAACGACGTGGACGAAGATGGGGTCTCCAACGGGATATACGACGCTGAACTGCCGGAGTTTCCGCATTTCCCTGCTGAGCTGCTCCCGATAGGTTATCTCCCGACCGTCTTGAAGGAGGAATTCGTCAACGTAAAGCTTCAGATGCGGGTTTTTCCGAAATATTTCTTCCGGAAAGCCGTTCAACGTCATTTCTTCTTCACGCTTTGGCCTGCGAAAACGGAAGCACCCTGATGCCGAAGACTTGGTCGACTTCGAAGGCCACTGTCAAGCCGCTTTTTTCCGCTCCCTTTAGCTTCATTACCTGCAAGGTTCTGACGATTCTTTCTCCCATTTCTTTGACGTTGAGGACGAAATGGACGTCGGACAACGACCTCAGCCGGAGGAATAGGTCTGTTTCCAACGCGTGGGTGTGTATCGTCATGAAAATCGTTTTTTCCTCTTCGTCAACGATGTTGCGGAGAACCGTGAAAAAGTTCAGGATTTCTGTGGTTGACGCGTTCGTCAGTAGATATGTCATGGAATCTATGAAAAACACTCGCTCCCTCGTCCTGCTTTTGATGAAGGCGGTAACCAGTTTAAGCAGCTTCGAATACTGTTGAGGAAGCCATGTAAAATTTTTGACATGCATCTCGCCGATCTTGAACCTTCCGGTTATGATGAAGTAGGTCGGGTCCCAGGAAAGGCCCGCCATCCCATCCCTGACGCCTCGCATGCTTGATTCGGTTGTCAGCAGGTAGCAGTTGAAGCCCGAAAGGAGGGCGCCGTAGCAGTATTGGAGGGTTAGGACGGATTTGCCGCTGTCGTTGGGGCCTTCTATCAAGCAGAGGGCAGGCGTTTTGATTGTTCCTATTTTCCGGTCGAGCTCGTTGTTGAATGCTCTGATCAGGTTTTCGCTCATGCAACCACCCACAGCTTGACGATGACTGGAAGACTGCTGTTGACCGGCTCTCCGGGATAAACGGTCAGCCAGAGGGTCTCGCCGACGTTCCAGACTCCCTCCGGCGTTGGAGACAACACCACGGGGTCGAGTATTTCGTCGAAAGAGTCTCCGAACTTCACGTCCGCGACCGTCCAGCCCGCTGATTCCCCGCGGGCCAAAATGCCGAGGTGCTTGATTTTTCGGTTACCATTTTCGTCGAAGTAAACCACGAATAAATCAGCGTTTTTGAGGTTCCTACATGGTATGTCTCGTGGGCCTCTGTTATGCACCTTTGCTGTTACTACGTTGCCTGAAACAGATTCAACCGATGCATCAAACCCGACCAACACATCATTCTTTATCCGCGAAATTTCAGCCACGGTCGCCACGTTTTCGAAGACCGTCATCACGTATCCGAAAATCTGTAAAATAATCAAAGAGGAGAAAGCGAGGGATACGAGGATGCCGAAGCCCGACATCTCAAACACCCACCGAAAAGGTATAGCTTACTGATGAGTGGACGCCGGCTATTTTGACCACGTATTCGCCAGGTTGTAGGGGAGAGGCCAAACGGATTTTGATGAGAAGCGTCTCCCCCCAAGACCAACCGTTGTCGTCGGAAAGTTCCCTAACCAGCTCATATTCCCACTGCGGCTGCCCATGGCCGTACATCACGTAAGCAAGGTACTGCCTTCCGATCAAGAAAACTTCCGAAGCTTCAACCTCTGCCCAAGAAATTTTACCCGAACCCACGTTCTTGAGCCAGACAAAAACGATTGAACGGTTCTCCGACACATGTCCGAAGATAGGTTCAACCGCCGTTACGGCGTCCTTTCTAATTCTGTCCAGCTTCCATCGGTTGGCCTGCTTGATTTCGTCGACGAAGTTAAACATAGTCGAAGCGTAGGCCGACGCCGTTATGACCAAGCTTATCACAAATATGGCCTCTGCGACGACGTAAGCCCCGGGCATTACTGCCTCCCTCCCCAGCTTCTGTTGATGAACTTCAAGTTGCCCGCCGACGTCAGGAGCAGGAATGTCAAGGGGTTCTTCCGGTCTTTGACGAGGAGCGAAAACATGTAGAGGACTATCAAGATATCGTTGAAGCTGGGAGATTCACGGACTTGTTCAACCCGGTTGTTTTTGTCGACTGTCGAAAGAAATTCCAGAGCCTCTTTGATTCCATCCAACAGCGACTTTGGAATCAGGTTTTTCCAAGCCAGCATGTTGGCCAAGTTCGTCAAATATTCGCGGCCCACGATCAAAACCATCAAATCGACAGCGGCCAAAATGCTGATGAAGGAATCCAGTTCGTCTTGACCCATGTTGGAGACAGCGGGAATTTCAGTGAAATCCGCGACCGGCTTCTGGGCCTGAACTACGGGGGGCTCCGCGGCTTTTTCGTTGGAGACAGGCTTTTCCATGGTAGGCTTCTCCGAGGTCACCGACTTTGTGAGGAAAATGAAGGGGTTTTCAGCTGTGTTTATCATTTCCCTGATGTCGAGCAAAGTCTTCTCCAACGGCTCGCGTATCCTTTTAATCTCCTCCTCCAGCTGTTTGATTCTTCTTTCAGTCGGACTCGCTTCGGCCAAAATTTTCACCTCCACCGATTCCCATACTCACGGCTCCGTTGAAGTAGGTATAAGATAAAAGACTTACTAATATCAGATTGAAATCAGACCTTTGTCTAATCCTCGTCCAAAAAAGTTTATCTATTAGCCAATCAGACTAACTGACGCAGAAATGAAGAAAAATACGAAAATAATGAAAAAAGCAAACAAGGCTTTGACGGGACTGGAGACAGCGATAATACTGATAGCCTTCGTGATCGTCGCCAGCGCATTCTCGTTCGCTGTCCTAAACCTCGGCCTTTTCACCACCCAGAAAACCGGCGAAGTCATGCAGGCAGGCCTCGAAGAAACTCTATCATCGATTGAAACAGCCGGGGCCGTCGTCGCGAGAAGCAGCGGCGCCGCCATCACCGAGATAGTAATCTACGTCAAATCTTCCGTCGGCAAAGGCGAAGTCGATGTTAGGGCCGGCAAATTGGTTATCACGTACAGGGATAAAGCGATATTCCGTGAAAACATTTATCCCAACAACTCGACCATCACGACGGTTTATCAGGTCACGGGCGACGGAGACACAGTACTTGAATATGGCGAAGTGTGGGCGGTGAAGATCAATGTCACACAGATTGGAGGGGCCAGTTTGGCGCCCAACGATGTGTTCAGCATCGAGATAAAGCCTCCGCAAGGGTCTCTGCTGAAGGTTGAGAGAAGGCTGCCGCCGTCCTTCGACCCCGTGATGGACTTGACATAGGATAGTCCCCCTCCCCCCTATTTTTTTTGGAAAACCGGGCGGGTCATTTTTATTTAGGACGGAATTTGAAGTATGTTTGTGGTAGCAGAAATGATTACGTCGTGGACGGAGAATTCGCTGATTTCCTACAGCCCATTCTCCCATCAGGGTCGAAAACTTTCATCCAATGTTCTGTCTACGAAGGTGAGTTGATGGATGAAGCCGGTTGAACATCAACCGGATGCGTCGCCGAACACGATAAGCGGGTGGGTTCGGGAGGATTTTGAGAAGATCCGGAACCTCAACCACGTGGCGACGATGAAAAAATGCGAGGTCGTCTACCTGCCCGGCAGCCAGCAGAAGCCGGGAAGATACATCGTCAACGTCCTGCACAAAACATACACGGTGGAGCTCGACGGTGAAATGGTCGTCGACCTGATGACAGGAAAGCAGGCGGGAGAAAAACTAAGTTACGTCATCTTAGAGTATCTGCTCGGGGAAGGCTCGACGGGAGGCGATTCATGGCTCCCGTTGGAAACGATCCTGAAACAGCCTCCGTACCTCTATCATTACCAAAAATACGTGGCAAGGACTTTGGAGAAGACCTTCGGCTACGACAAGCAGCTTTTCGAAGAAATTTCACGATCCATAGGCGGAAAGAAGGAGAAACTGGGCGGCACAGCCTACTCCTACACCTTCCTCCCGAAGGTCAGGCCGTTGATACAGATTTGGTTCGGCGACGAAACCGAACTCCGCAAACCAAGCATCAGCACATCATATAATGCAGCCGCTCAAAAATTCCTCAAACCCACTCCGCTCCTCTTCGTCTTCGAGCTCCTAACCGACTTCATGGTCAAAGCCATCAAGAAAAAAAAGACCTAACGCGAAATCCAATGCTCCTCAGATCCGCCGGAAGAAATGTTGACGTGGCGGGCCAACGTGAAGAAAAACTTCGACAAATAATTGAGATAGGAGATGACTTCGGGGTCGACTTCCTCGACTTCAGCCAGCTTCACAACGGCCCTTTCAGCTCTTCGGCTGACGGCTCTGCAAACATGTAGCAGCGAAGAGCCAACGACACCCGACGGATAGATAAACCGCGTCAAAAGCGGAAGAGAGCTTTCAACCCTTTTTGCGAACTCTTCCAACTCTTCCCGAATCGCACCAATCCTATCGAGCGGATG
>JANWZT010000097.1 GCA_025054515.1 Candidatus Caldarchaeum sp. | reverse complement strand
CTTTACGGACCCGGTCCAGACAGCGGCACATTCGACTACTTCACCGAAAGAGTTGTTGGTAAAGCGAAGTCGAGCAGAACCGACTACATCGCATCCGAAGACGACAACGTCCTCGTGGCGGGAGTGGAAAGGGAAACATATGCCTTGGGTTACTTCGGTTTCGCCTACTATCCGGAGGCAAAGGACAAGATAAAGCCCCTCAAAGTACGTGACGACAGAGCCGGAGGCGCGTGCGTAGAGCCCAACGATGAAACGGCGAAGACCTTCACCTACCCGCTGTCGAGGCCTTTGTTCATCTATGTCAGCTTCAAGTCCTGGGAGACAAAGCCGCATCTCCGAGAATTCGTCTTCTTCTATGTCGAAAACGGCGCCAGATTCGTCAAACAGGTCAACTACACCCCGTTCCCAGACCACTACTACCAGAAAGCACTCGCCCTCCTCAAAAGCGGTATCTACACCGGCCTCTACGAGCTGACAAGACTTAAGAACCAGGACGCGGGCCCACGATAAGGGGCAAAAATGTCCTCAAACCTTTTTTTTGACAAATCATTTTTAAAGAATCTACGTCGAAGACAACTTAGAACAACATTAGTAAACTTATTGCTTTTATCAGCTTCATCATTAAGCTTCATAGCGATTGTTGTAATAATTGGCACACTCGTGATAGAATCATCGATCTTTTTCGGACATGTCTCGTTTATCGAATTCATCACGGGAACTGAATGGACAGTCCTCTTCGAGCCCAAGAAGTTCGGAGTTCAACCACTCGTCGTGGCCACGGCCATAACGTCCCTGATTGCCTTAACGGTTGCGATTCCGGTGGGCCTCGCAACAGCTATCTACTTGAGCGAATATGCGGGCCCGACCGTAAGAAGGATAGTGAAAAGCACGATAGAGCTGTTGGCCGGTATACCGACGGTGGTTTACGGATATTTTGCTCTCTACTTCATCTCTCCCAACCTACTGATGCCCCTGATCGAAGGACTGGGTGTCCACAGCGCGTTGGCGGTCGGGTTGACTATCGGTGTTTTGATAATCCCTATCGTGGCTTCGCTCAGCGAAGACGCCATGTATTCGGTGCCTGAAGACTTTAGATTGGCAGCTTACAGCCTCGGCGCGAGGAAAATGGATGTAGTCTTCAAGGTAGTGCTTCCGGCCGCTCTTTCAGGCATTTTCGCATCGATCATCTTGGCATTCACAAGGGCTATGGGAGAAACGATGATCGCCGCCATCGCTGGAGGTTTCAGGGTCTTCTATTCGTTCGACCCTCGGGAAGCCATGCAGACCATGACTTCGTTCATAGCGCAAGTGGCGACTGGTGACGCACCGCATGGAACAGTCGAATACCAGTCAATCTTCGCGGTCGGCCTGCTTCTCTTTTTCGTGACCATGGTGTTTAACGTTATCGCGCTGTTGATAGTGAGGAGGTGGCAGATACGTTATTAGCTGAACGAGTACTCGAAAGAAAGGACACCCGTAAAAAAATACTCGACAAACTTGCGCCAATAATCCTGTCGACAGCCGTCTTTCTGGCTATTTCCGCCGTCGCAGCTTTGCTGATAACTGTTGTGACACAGGGCTGGAGTCGATTATCCCTCAACCTTATTCTTGAATATCCGTCGGCCAATCCAGCCAGAGCAGGGATGAGGTCGGCCTTCCTAGGAAGCTTATGGACCGTAGGACTTTCGGCGTTGATAAGCGTTCCCTTGGGAATTGCAGCGGGCCTATATTTGGCCGAATGGGCGAGATGGAAACCTTTCAGGAGGTTCGTTGAATTCAACATGGCCAACTTAGCTGGAGTTCCGTCTATCATTTTCGGGCTTGTCGGGTTGAGCTTGCTGACCTATGGACTTGGATGGGGCAGGTCAATAATTGCAGGGGCCTTTACCCTCGGAATAATGACGTTGCCGCTCGTTACGGTCGCGGCAGCGGAAGCGGTGAAGACCATTCCAGAGGCTTTAAAACAAGGAGCCTACGCGTTAGGAGCCACGAAACTGCAGGTAACAAGACACATTATCCTCCCGAATTCTCTGCCGATGATGATGACGGGAGCAATCCTCGCGATATCCAGAGCAATAGGGGAAGCAGCCCCGATACTCGTCATCAGCGGGCTCCTGTTCATCCGTCAAGACCCCACAAGCGTGTTTGACCGTTTCACCGTCATGCCGCTGCAGATCTACAATTGGGTCAGCAGGCCTCAGGTTGCCTTTCAAGAGCTGTCGTCAGCCGCGATAATAGTTCTCCTGCTGCTGTTAATGGCTTTGAACGCCACGGCCATAGCTATAAGGTACCGTTACCAGAAAAGGTTGGTGCTGTAGTAAATGCTGGCAAAGAGGATAGTGGTGGAGAGGGAGCCGGTCAGAGTTGGTGATGGAGGAGCCGTTATCGAGGTTAAAGACCTCGCGGTCCGCTATGGCAAAAAATACGCCATAAAGGACATTAATCTAAAGTTTGAAAGGTCGCAAATCACGGCGATCATCGGTCCTTCTGGATGCGGGAAGTCCACCCTACTAAGATGCTTGAACAGAATGAACGACCTTATTCCAGACGCGAAGGTGGAAGGAAAGGTCTACTACCGTGGAATTGACATCTACGACCACACGGTTGACCCTGTGGCGGTCAGAACTGTGATCGGCATGGTCTTCCAGCGGCCGAACCCGTTTCCGATGTCCATTTTTGACAACGTTGCCTTCGGGCTTAGGGTAAACGGCATGAAGCTCAACAAAACCCAGATGCAGGAAAAAGTGAAGGACGCTTTGATCAAAGCCGCTCTATGGGATGAAGTTAAAGACAGGCTTGATGCGCCAGCCTATTCGCTGTCAGGAGGTCAACAACAGAGACTTTGCATCGCGAGGGCTTTAGCGGTGGACCCCGATGTCATACTCCTGGATGAACCCACGGTTTCGCTCGACCCGATATCAACGGCCAAGATCGAGCAACTGCTCCGTCAAATCTGTTACGACTACACCATCATCATCGTGACCCATAACATGCAGCAGGCCGCCCGTGTATCAGACTATACGGCGGTGATGATGCCCGACGAACAGATGATTGGACGGCTAATAGAGTATGGGCCGACGAAGGAAATTTTCACCAACCCCCGAGATAAAAGAACCGAGGACTATATTTCTGGAAGGATAGGGTGACATGTCTACGCCGCGGCTGATGGATATCGGGCTTGAAAGGCTCGTGAACATGCTCAACGACATGGCGGCGTTGAGCAAATCAGCCGTGGAGATGGCGGTCGAAAGCTTTAAGGAAGGCGTGGCGATGCAGGAAGAAGTTTTTCAGATTTCGGAGAAACTGAGGTGGTTGCAGGACGAAGTCGCCGATCTTGCGGTAGAGCTGATCGCCCGATATCAGCCAGTGGCCACAGACCTCCGATTTCTCCGGTCTTCGATGGAGGTCGCGTATGGATTTTCAAGATTCGGCAGATATGCCTACGACATCACACAAATAATCACAACCTTTGGGAGCCTCAAGGAATGCGAGAAAAAGGAGGTCGTGGAAGTCAGCGAAATCGTCAAGATCATGATCGAGACCAGCATCAAGTCCTTTGTCGAAAGGAACAAAGCTCTCGCCGAAGAGCTTGAAAAGCTCGACACCGTCGTGGACAGGGCCTACAAAAGCCATCTCCTCAACTCCATGTCCAACCAAAATTCGAAGAAATGCGACATGGCTACGATGCTGATGCTCCGTTACCTCGAAAGAATCGCCGACCACGCGACCTACATCGGTGATTCGGTCATCTATATCGTTGAAGGATTTCGTCGGCCGCGTAAATAACCATGGGTTTAAGGAAAGTCTCGATGAGTCGGGAAGTGGCTGGGCTGTTGCTTGAAGTAGCACGTAGCGTAGACCCCGACGAAATGATAGTTCTTCTTCACGGCAAAGTCAACAAAGACTACGCCGTCGTCGAAGAAGTTTCCTTCCCACCCCAGTCAATCTACGGCGACAGCTTTTCGTCCTTCAACCCATATTCGCTCCCGATAGATCATTCAATCCTCGGAATCGCCCATTCCCATCCATCCGGGATAGGAAGGCCTTCGGCCGAAGACCTCGACAACTTCATGGGAGTCATGATGGTGATCGTGACGGCGCCGTACCGGGATGAAAAAGACATACATGTTCTGGATGCGGAAGGCCGCAAAATACGGCTCGAAATAGTCTAAATCAGAACAGCTTCACACATCTGCTTCAGCAGTTTTTCCGGGTCTCGGCTTTTCACGTAAGCGCTCGAAAGAAGAACACCTTCGGTCCCAAGACGAAGAGCCTTATTCACGTCTTCAGCCGTCGAAACACCCGCTCCGCACAAGACGTGAACATCCCGGTTCAAGGACTTAACTTTTTCAACTGTGCCTGAAACCACCTCGGGTTTTGCTGTCGAAACCGATATGCCGGTGCCGATTAGCTCGGGTGGTTCGACCGCGAGGGCGTCGGGCGACAGGACTGCGGCTGCTGAAGACGAATGGATGTCGTCGGCGCATACGACGGATATCAGCCCGTTGAGACGGAGCCGGGTTACGGTGGCGGCGATGTCCGAAAGACGCAGCCTTTTCTCAGAATGGTTAAGCAGAGACCCGACGACTCCAGCCTCCTTCAAGAATTCCGCGACCACTGAACCCGTGTACGCCCCCGGCTCGTAGGGGTCGCAGTGCTGGGCCAGTACGGGAATTTCTACGGCCTCGGCTATTTTTGCGATGTTGACAAGGCTCGGGCAGACCGCGACCGATACACCGCTTTCTCGAGAAATTTTTTCCGCAATTTTCGCCAGTTCAAACTCGCGTTTGTTCAACAACTCGCGATATCCCTTAAA
>JANWZT010000096.1 GCA_025054515.1 Candidatus Caldarchaeum sp. | reverse complement strand
GCAGTAAACTTTATCGGAAGAGTGACGTTTGCGTAGAGGGTTTTCTTTACTGAAATGGTTCCGTCTGCGCCTACACCGTATCCGACCTTCATCACTTTAGCGGGAGAAAGGCCTGCCTTTACGAGGTAGGTGTAGGCTTGGTCGTAGGCCGTGAAAAAGATGCTGTGTCCTCTCCTGACAAGCTCTTCGGCTACTTCAACCGACCTGGTGACGTGGCCCAGCCCGATGCCGCAGACAGCCACGTGAATCAACATTTCTTCTCGGATAGGCTGACCCTTTTTACATCGCCTTCGGGAGATGTTTCGGCGAAAATTTCTGCACCAAAGCGGAATAGACGCATCTCACCGTAGACCCAGTAGGTGGGGTTGAGCCCAGCTTTGATGCAAAGATTCGATAGAAACTCTTCAGCGTCCCATCCGAATTCGATGGGAACTTGCGGCAGAAGAAGGCCCGAGCCATGCGGAGATTCAATAATCAACCCGTCCTCCCCGACTTTGATGACGTTGGGTAATTCTTTCCTTCTGTCGGTTCTTATTTCGACCGGCTGGGTCAATACACTCACCTCAAAAACGACTTTTTTCAGCTCATGCTTTTCAAGGGGTGGAAAACGAGGGTCGTCAACCGCCGCGGCGACAGCCGCCTTCACCAAGGCCTCGCCCAAAGCGAGGACCGGCAGCGGATACCCTATACATCCACGCAGATCCTTGTTGGGAAATTCGTAGATCGAAACAAAGACGCCGCTTTTGATGAGAAGCCATTCACTCTTCGGCGGTTCCATCAACTTTCCATGCTCGAGAAAATATTGGACGGCAGACCTGGCCAAATTCACGAGAAACTTTCCCTTTTCATCATCCACGGCTTTTCTCCTCCAACATCTTCAAAACCTTGTCTATGTTTTTCCAGTGTCTGCCCACCCAAAACTGTTTCCCACAACCTTTACATACCCAACGGACGGGGTCTTGAAAGAGCTTGGTCAGTAATGCGTTGCATGAAGGACATCTACTGTTATCGGGGTTGAACCGCATATTCACGCCAACAACCTTCGCTATCTGCAGAAGACATTCAACCTTTTCAACGGTATCGAGCAAAACCACCCGCAAACCGTTTTTCCAAGCCTTTTCAGCAAGAGCCCTATCCCTAGTAACCAAAACCCTATTATCGTCTCTGCAAAGCGACATTATGTCATAATCTTCCATGTTCCGTACGTAGATTGTATCGTAGCCGAAAAGACGGAGCCATGTCAGGAGATGGCCAAGCATGGTGTCAAGGACAAATTTCATTCCAAAACGCTTCGGCCGCCGCTTCTCTCAAGCTCGAGCCGGCAGTCTTCACACATCAACTGATCTTCGACCCTCACAAGATAATCCGACCATTCGCCACAAACTTCGCAGTATCCTTCGGCCACTGATTCAGTCCGAACAGTGGCTGGGCCGCCGATTTTCAATCTCTCCCGCACAATAGTCAAAATTTCAGGCGTCACCTGTAGAATGTCCTTTATAGTTACAATGCCCACAAGCCGGTCTTTGTAGACTACGACGAGCCTGCTGAGCTTTAGTTTGTTCATCTTGCTCAGGGCTTCGTCTATGACCACCTCCGGGCTAATTGTCTGAAGCGGCGTCGTCATGATGTCCCGTGCGTATATCTTGTTGGGGTCGCTGCCGTTAGCAACCACCTTTTCAACGATGTCGGTCTTAGTGATTATCCCGGTCGGTTTACCGTTCGAGCTGATGACCACGCTCCCAATATTGTATTTCCGCATCAATTCGGCAACCTCCACCACGGAGGCGTTTTCAGAGGCCTCTACTACGGGGCTTGACATCACGTCCCTGACCTTCAACTCGTCGACGAGGGTCGAAGGCTTGACCATACCTCCACAACCAATCAACTCATCAACCATTAATAAGGTTGTCTAAAACCATGCATCTGCCAAATGGTATTTGGGACGAAAGGAGCTGAAGGTTTTCCGGCGAAACCTCTACGTTCAACTTTTCGAGAATTACTCTGGAGGCGACGTCGGCCGCCGTATCTCCGGGCCTAATTTCTATGAACCGTTGTCCTTTTCTTAAAGCGGTCAGGTACGGCACAACTTGCGGAACATCTTCAGCATAGACGACGGCGAGGCGCAGCTCAGATACGAAATAGGTTTTCCTGCCATATACCATGAACGAGCCTTTCGGAAGAAACTGGCCCGAAGGAGGTGAGAAAGATATCTGGTCAGCTTTGACGGCGTACACCGAGACGTTGCCGAATTTTTCCCGCCACGCCCGGCTGTAGCAGGCGGTCGCCTGCGCCGCCTCTTCCACATCGCTTGTGGGGGCTGAAGAGCCGTTCTTGATGACCGTCGCGGGAGACCCCGTTATCTCGGCGTGAAGAACCAAGTCATCCTTGTCTAAATGCTTTTTGAGCAAAGCCTCATTTGTTCGGGCGTCCTTACCCATCAAAAGCCTGTAGCCTCCCGACGTCACAAACTCCCTGAATGGCCGCCGTTTCTTCTCAACTTTGACCAAAACCAACGCATCAGCCTTCGCCTCGAAAACACGGGATTCAACGGATTCGATTTCCTTTTTGATGGCGGCCACTTCTTCCCCGAGTTTTTGAGCTGTTTTCCGGAGAGTTTTCAGTTCATCGTAAAGTCTTCCCAGCTCCTTATACAGCGAAGACCCCTTCCGAAAGACTAACTCTTGTTCCGCCGACCGTATCGCGAGACGGTCGTTCATCAGCTCCACCTTCAACCCTGTCTCTGCCGCAATTCTTTCAACCGTGTTTGGTTCGTTCCACACTATCTCAATCAAAGGCGAAACTTTCAAAATCTTGTCGAGGAACGACTGGACTTCCGCCGTTTTCTTCTCAACATTCTGCAGAGCATACAATCGGTTCTCCATATCGCGTCGGAGCTTCCCCGAAATCTCTGCTTTCTCCCTTTCAAAGGCCTTCTGTTTGTCCGCCTCTAATCCCATCAGGTAGGCGTACTGGACGGCTTCTCCGAAGGTTTCGGTTTTGGTATAGGACGCGGTCTGCAGAGTTTTGAGCTCGAAGGCGCTCGGAACGAGGTCTCCGTTTTTTCTATATACCCTTGGGGTGGGAGTGTTAATCTCATCGAGCACTTCGTCGACGGCGGCTGCGAGCTTTTTCATCTGCTCCGTGTTGATTTCGCTGAGCTTGGTTGATTTGTCGATGCCCGCGCGGAAAACGATTTCCTCCCCAAATTTACCGCCCAACCCCAGATCACGAGATATAAAGGAGACAACCGAGGCCCTTCGCGGTAAATCCTTCAACCAGTTTTCCGAAAAAACCGTCAGATCCCGCAGGCCCTTGGACGGAGGAAATACGTAGGATTCGCCCACCTTCAAAACTCTGTCCTTGGATTCGAATTTTTCAATAAGCCAGCTTATCCGGCCGTCTTTGACGAGGACGATGTTGCCGGGGGGAAGACATTCTACGTACAGCGTTTGTCCGTCAACCGCTATCGCTACAATTCTTTCTCCTTCGACCTGCGATATGCCGGTTATTTTTTTGCCGACCAGTTGTTTTCTCAGTTCGACGACTAGTTTTGACGGGGTTGGTTGTTTCGGAACGGTTTTCGAGGCGTAGAAGACGGCGTATCCAGCGACGGCCCACAGTTCTCCCGTTTGCCCGCCTGGTTTGTAGAGTTTGAAGGCCAGCGCTTTAGGCGTTATCTGATACACGTTCCTAATGTAGGAATCGACCACTTTCTCTCGACATTCGTTGACGAGCAGTTTAAGTTCGTGCGAATTAAGCTGAATCATTTCGAACCGTGAACCACAAGAGAAGATTTATCCTGCCAACATTTAATTCATGGCTTTAAGTCGTGGGGCTGGATTGGGTTGGGCTTGGACAAGGTTTACTGGACGAAGTTTGCACTGGGAATTTGTTATGGTTTTGCCGCGGCGTGGATGGTCGCTTCTTTCAAACAGCCTCTTTTCACGTATTTGCTGATCTTTTCAGCCGCATTCATTTACATCGGTATTGCCGAATTTCTTTGGCGCGTCATCGAAAGGGACAAACGGAGGAGAAGCTCTTATCTCAACGGGTTGGGCGGCTTCATCGGCATATTTCTTTTGACGTGGATTTTGTTTTTCAATCTGCTGACCGCCCAGTGATTTTCACAGGTTCGGGGAGTTTATCTAAAAGGTTTAACACGTCGTTCCATGCTTCGAAAAACCTGTCTTTCGAGCCGAACATCATCCCCTGTTCCATGAGGTTTTTGGCCAAATTTTTTCTCTCCCGCCACATTTTTCGGTTTCTGTAAACCATGTAGAGGAGTGAGTCTTTGTCCTCTCCGACGTAGCTTTGAAAAATTCCTTTTAATGCGTGTATGTAGCGAGTGTCATCGGAATGTTTTTCCTGTAACTGTTGAAGTATGCGTTCTGCTTCGGTGATTTTGTTCCGGAACAACGTTTCGAGAAATTCTTGTGTTTGTTTCGGGGTTATTTGAGTCATGGGTTTTCCGCATCGACGTCTTCGACGCCGTTTTCGGTAATTCTGAAGACCGCTTCACCTTCGGGAAGGTAGGGGCTTGAAATCAGCCTTGCGATTCGGATGTTCTTTCCCGAAACTTTACGGAGGAGAATTCTGTTGTGGCTCGTATGTCCTACGATGTGGCCTCCGATGGGGTAAACGGCTGTAGTGCTGAATACGTCGTCAGGCTTCGCCATTACCTGGTTCGTTACCACCACCGCCGCGTTGAAAGCCCTCGCCAGCCTGATGAGTTTATGCATGTGTTTGTTGAGCTTTTGCTGCCTTTCGGGGAGAAGATGACGGCCCAGATATTCGCTTCTGAAATGAGCGGTCAGCGAATCGACCACGATGAGTTTTACGTTCTTTTCCTTTACTATTTTGTCAGCTTTTTCCACGAGCAGCATCTGGTGGTCGCTTGTGTAGGCTTCTGCGTAGATGATTTTTTCGAGGGCTTCATCGGGTTCGAGGCC
>JANWZT010000095.1 GCA_025054515.1 Candidatus Caldarchaeum sp. | reverse complement strand
CTCAACTATCCGTTGATGTACGTTTCTAAGGTTGTTGAGAGAAAAGCCTCTTCCTCATCTGGTCCATCTGCGCGGATTCGGAGGAAAGGAGCTCGGCGTACCGTTTGAACTGTTCTCTGTCGATGTTTTCGGGGAGGTCGATGACAACCTTGATTTCGAGGTCTTTCCGGCCACCTCCGTAGACGGGCGGGCCTTTCCCTTTTAGAATCAATGGTCTGTCAAGCAGGTCTCTTCTCAGCTTTATCCGGAGGTTTTCGCCGAAAAACGGTACCGTCAGCTCCCGCTGGGTGACTACTTCGCTGGGTGCGACCGGAAGATACATCACGAGCTTATCCCTGTCCATCCGAAACATGCGGCCGGTGCGGACACGTACATGGACGACGAGGTCGCCCCGGGCTCCTGCTGATTTGTCGAAAAGGCCCTTACCCCGTATTACCAAGCTTTCTCCGTCGGAAATTCCTGCGGGAATGTTGACCACTACTTTTTCCGTCTGGTTGACGGCGCCGCTGCCTCGGCAGGTCGTGCATGCTTTACGGACAACGGTGCCGTATCCCCTGCATTTGCTGCATGTCGTGACCGACGTGAAATACATGAACCCGGTCTGAACTCTTTCAACTTTCCTGCCCGTTCCACCGCATGCTTCACATTTGTCGACATGGCCCGGTTCACCGCCTGTTCCATTGCATCGCTGACAAGTCGTTTGAAACGTTATCGGCACCTCCTTCACCCCCCCTTGAAATACCTCGTCGAGCCCTATCTCGGCTTCAACGACGGTCGGTTCGGGCTGAGGCTTTCTCCGTCCAAACCCGAAAAACCTTTCGAATACCGATTCGAACCCACCAAATCCAAGATCTCTGAAAAGCTCGTCAAAATCGACCCACGTCGATTTGAACAAATCTTCGGTGCTGTAGCTTTGGGAAACACCGGCTCTTCCGTACATGTCGTACAGTTTTCTTTTTTCGTCGTCGATGAGAACTGCGTAGGCTTCGCTGATTTCCTTGAATTTTTCTTCGGCGTCAGGCGACTTGTTTCTGTCGGGATGATATTGTAGGGCGAGGCGGCGGTATGCTCTTTTTATCTCCTCCTTTGTGGCGTTCCGTGGAACACCAAGTATTTCGTAGTAGTCCTTGCCGTTTTCCCGCATGGTCAGCTCTTTTTCTCCGTGTCAGAAGGCCCTTGGCCGTAAACCGCTCCACCGATTTTCTGCGCGGACACCCGCAGTTTTTCCAAAGCGTTTTTGATGGCTTGAATGTCTTTTCCGGCAACAGCTTCCTTCAGCTTTCCGAGGTCATTCTCCACCTCTTTCCTCGCATCCGGCGACATCTTGTCCCCAAACTCTTTCAACGCCTTCTCAACTGTGTAAATAAGAGAATCAGCCTCGTTCCTAAGCTCGGCCTCCTGTTTCTTCCTTCTGTCTTGCTCCGCGAACTGCTCAGCCTCCCGCACCATCCGCTCAACCTCCTCTTTCGACAGTCGATGTGGCGCGGTTATTTTGACGCTGACATCCTTCCCCGTTCCAAGGTCTTTCGCAGTGACGGTGAGTATTCCGTCGGCGTTTATGTCAAAGGTCACCTCGATCTTTGGAACTCCTCTTGGAGCCGGAGGAATGCCGGATAACGTAAACCTTCCAAGAGAGACGTTATCAGCGGCCATCGGCCTTTCGCCCTGAAGAACATGTATCTCTACGCTGGTCTGGAAGTCGGCGGCTGTAGTGAATATTTCGCTCCTCTTCACGGGAATTGTTGTGTTTCTGTCGATGATTTTCGTAAATATGCCGCCGAGAGTTTCGACGCCCAGCGAAATCGGCACGACGTCAAGGAGGACGATATCCTTGTCCTTGAGCTCTCCGGCGAGAATAGCTCCCTGAATGGCGGCACCCATCGCGACACATTCCATCGGGTCTACACCTCTTTCTGGCTCCTTCCCAAAAACACTTTTGATGAAATCCTGAACGATCGGCATCCGCGTCGGCCCTCCGACGAGAATGATTTTGTCGATATCCTCCGGCTTGAGCTTGGCATCCTGCAGGGCCTGCATAATCGGGCCACGGCATCTTTCGATGATGGGCCTGACAAGCTGCTCGAGAGTAGCCCTGTTTAATCGCATGTAGAGGTTTTTCGGGCCGGTCGAATCGTAGGCGATGTATGGGAGGTTTATCTCGGTTTCGGTCATGGATGACAGTTCTATTTTCGCTCTTTCGGCAGCCTCCCTTATCCTGTTCATGGCCGAAGCGTCTTTGGACAAATCGATGCCGGTCTCGCGGCGGTAGGATTCGACGATGTAGTCGACCAAGGCCTTGTCCATGTCGGTGCCGCCCAGCTGCGTGTCACCCGAAGTAGCCTTGACCTCAAACACCCCCTGCCCAAACTCCATAATGGTTACGTCGAGAGTTCCGCCGCCCAAGTCGAAGACAAGTATCTTCATTTCTTGGTCAAGCTTGTTGAGACCGTATGCTAAGGCGGCGGCCGTCGGCTCGTTGATGATGCGAACCACTTCAAGCCCAGCAATCATTCCAGCATCCTTCGTGGCTTGTCGCTGGTTGTCGTTGAAATAGGCTGGAACCGTGATGACCGCTTTTTTCACGGGCTCGCCGAGAAAGGCTTCAGCATCTCTTTTTATTTTCTGGAGTAGAAAGGCGGAAAGCTGTTGCGGCGTGTATTCTTTTCCGTGTATCTTGTAGCGGTAGTCCGTCCCCATCTTTCTTTTCCATGCACTAACAGTTCCGTCGGGGTTGAGTACGGCTTGTCTTCTCGCCGGCTCGCCGACTAGAAGGTCGCCTTCTTTCGTGATGGCTACATAGGATGGGAAGGCTTTGCCGTAGAGCGTTACGCCTTCGACGGAAGGAATTATCGTCGGCCTTCCGCCTATCACGACAGCGGCCGCGGAGTTGCTTGTCCCAAGGTCAATACCGATGATTTTATCCGCCATTACAGACACCTCCTTGATACATCCTGAAGACTGGGTTGCACATCCCAAATTAAAATCTATATCGCCTCATCATCGGCCAAACAGCAAAAAACCGACGTACAGCGCGAGCAGTATCAACGTGTTGGATAAGGTTATCTGACCGCGTGAAGAAAAAAACCAAAAAGTCATGCTGACCAAGACGACAAATAAAACCGTGTAGACGTGTGGGCCGAGAAAGATGTTGACTCCTGAAAGAGCGAGGAGAGAGCCGAGAATTAGGGTGACGTTTGTCAGGTTCGAACCCACGGCGTTTCCTAAGGCCATCGCGTGCTCACCTCGTTGCATGGAAGCAGCTACCGTCACAAGCTCAGGCGACGACGTAATTACCGCCACCAGCTTCGCCCCCACCTCCAACTGCGTAAGACCCGTGATTTCCGCTATGGTCCTCGCAGCTTGAACGAGTTGAATCGCGGACAACACCAGCATGCCCCCTCCCAACAGAATCATGGTGAAAATTTTCACCGCCGATGTTCTGACTACATGCGGCTGTACCGCAATTGGAGGCGAGCTTTTGTAAGCGGTGGCTACGTAGAGGGCGAAAAAAACCATGAGTAAAACCCCGGTTAACGACGAAGCAACAGGGAAATACAAGAGGATGATCGGAATCATGGTGGAGAGATAAAGTATCTCAACTAACGATTTCGAGAACGATGACGTGATCGTCAAAGCTTTTCGAGCAAAGAGCATAGAAATGCCGGTAACGAGGCTGATGTTTACGATGTTTGAGCCAAGGATGTCGCCGACGCTGATTTCCACCGCTCCCTGCAACGCCGAAGCAGCGGCAACAGTCCATTCGGGAGTGGAGGTTAAAACCGAAAGAAGAATAAAACCCACCATGAAACGGTCAAACCCGTATTTGTCCGCGAGAAGTTCCGCGCCGCGGACGACAAGATACCCAAAGAAACCAACTCCTAAACCAGCCAAAGAAAAGAGACCTAATGCCTCAAGTAGTTCGACCAACCTCGGTCGTCCTCGTCTTCAACCTGCGGGTTTTTTCGGCTTCGCCACCCTTACCTTGGGAGGTTTCAGAATTTTGTCTCGAAAACGATATCCGTGAGACAACACCCCGACAACCGTGTCGACGCTTACTTCATCCGACTCAAACACCTCCACCGCCTCATGGTCAAACGGGTTAAACTCCTTCCCAACTACATCCATCTTCTCAACACCTTCGGAAACAAGAATTTTCTCCAACTCCTTCAAAAGCATGTTCAAGGCTTCGCCCAAAGCTGGGGAAGAGCCGCCTTCAACCGATTTTACCACCTTCTCAAATTCCTCGTAAAAATGAATAAGCTTCGACACGAGTCTCTGCACTGCTGCTGATTCAGCCCGCGAAACCTCCCTCTCAAACATCCTCCGCATATTCGCCAACTCAGCCATCGCGTACGAAAGCCGCTCCAACAACTCCTTCTTCTCAACATCGACCTCTCCTTCGGGCTTTTCCGAACAGCCGCCGGCCATACCACGCCAGAGAATGCAGAACGTCTATTTGTTTCTTCGCCAAACGACTTTCGAAACCCGCTTGTCACAATATACCCATATTAAACCAAAACAGAAGGTAAATCAATACAGACAGCACACCGATGTTGGCGGAAACCATTATCAGGTCGCTTCTTCCCACTTTAAGTGTGCTGTGATACCTTCCCCTCTTAGCACCCGCACCTCTTATTTGACTGCTGATATTGAGAACGTCTACGTAGTACACAATTTGTCGGGTAAGAGGAAGTATGATTGGTAGGGATTCGCGAGCTGCTTTTATTGGGTTCCTTGTTTTGGAACCCCAGCCACGGAGACGCTGGGCCTTCGCAATTATCAGAATGGTCCTGAACAAGTCTGGGACAAATTTTAGAGCGACGGATACGACGTATATGATTGGGTAGGGGAATTTTAGGTAACGAAGAAGAAGGATGTAGTCATTGAGAGAGGTGGTGTAGATTAGAGTCAGCGTTATCATCGCTCCGAGAACTATGTGGCTGACCTGAGCGAAAATCCACAAAGCAGAGCC
>JANWZT010000094.1 GCA_025054515.1 Candidatus Caldarchaeum sp. | reverse complement strand
AAACCTACAGGAAACTCGTCGAAGCTATTTCGTCGACAGACCTTTAGCAACCGATAGGTAATAAGGCGATTCGGGGTCGGCCAAAAGCACAATCCTGCTTACTTCGTCTTCAGCGACTTTTATGAAGCCTATGTATGATGCGAGCTCCATCGCGAAAGCGTTGATCTCCTTCATCGACGGCATGTTTTCGCGGCGTAGCCGCATCTGCGATTCGCCGACATGTGTGTAGCCCTTGCATTCGATGAAGTCCGGGCTGGCTTTTTTGATGAGGTCCGCGTACAATTCCGGCCCGTGCATGTTCAAATCCTTGACGAGGGTTAGACGTATAACTTTCCTGCTGGAGAACTTCGACATGAGCTCCAAAGACCTGAGAAGCCTTTCCCAGCTGTCATTTATCAAGGGTTTGCAGGTCTTGATGTGTGTTTCTTTGTCGGGACCGTAGACACTGATGTAAAGCGATGTTGGCTGTGCGTTGGCCAGTAGTTGTTCAAGTCTTTCGGGCATGGTGCCGTTGCTGACGAGGAAGGTCGTCATCCCACGTTTAGTCGCCTCTTGGATGAATTCGCCGAGGCGCGGGTACAAGGTCGGCTCGCCGTCAAGCGATATCGCGATGTGTTTGGGTTCGAGGGCTTCTTTGAATTTTTGCTTCGAGACTTTCGAGTTGCCGCCAAAGCCTGAAAGAAGCTGCCTCTGCACTTCCACCATTTTGTCCAGTATTTCGGTGGGGCTGTCCCATTCCCCTTCAAACGGCTGAACCCTGTTTAAAGTATGGAAACGCCAGCAAAAGACACACATCATGTTACAGTACTGGACGGAAGGAGTCATCTGAATACACCGATGGCTTTCGATCCCGTACCAGCTTTTGTAACAGGGCTTACCGCCCCGGAGAGCCGACTTGGTCCAGTGACAAACTTTCACAGCCGAATGTCGGCCGACAATTCGATACCCTGCTTTTTCGAACCTGTCGGCTCCCCGCACTTCGCTTCTCGAGGGCTTCTTTATCTCCTTCAGCGGAACGACCGTAGTCAACCCAAAACGATCATTCATATGAATGATTTAATCTTTCCCAACCTTTGCTATTGACGTGAAAATGGCCGTTGTGGGAGGGTTAACTGTCGACCTATTCGGCGATGAACAGGTTGTCGGCGGCCCTGCTTGGTATGCGGGGACGGCGGCCGTTTCCAGGAAGTTATTTGTTTCGGTTTTTTCCGCGGTCGGTGACGATTATCCGGAAAAATTCATCACAACCATGAGGCAGCTCGGCATAGACGTCAGCCCCGTCGTCAGAATAAGTGGAGCCCGCTCATCCACGTTTCGCCACCAGTACACCGCAACGGGGAGAAAGTCGATACTGCTTAGTCAGGGGCCGATAATTCCGGTCAAACTGCTCGAAGGTTTAGAAGCCGACGTAGCCTTGTTGTCGCCCGTCTTCAAGGAGGCCGACGTGCAACACCTCAAACTCATCAAAGAAAGGGCCGGCATGACTGCGTTGGATCTACAGGGCTTTATACGGGATGCAGACGAAAAGGGGAACATTCGATTGGTCAGAAGAGACGTGTCAAACCTTCTGGAGATAGCCGACGTTATCCACTGCAGCGACGAGGAAGTGTTGGCGTTGGCTGGTGTCAAAGATTTGGTCGAGGCGGTGGCCAACATCGGTAGAAAAGTAAGGGGCGTTTTTCTGGTCGGCTCGAGGCATGGCCTTTACCTCGTTGAGAGAAATATTTTGAAATTCTTTGAAGAAGTTACAGATCAAGAGGCTGTAGAAGCGACGGGCGCGGGAGACATGTTGACGGCTTTCTTCATCAGTTTCGTGGTCCAGGGTTATTCAGCGGAAGACGCAGCGGGTTCGGCTTTAGGGCTTCTACGTCAAGCCCTCAAAAACCCTCCCCCGCACCGTGTCACGACCCGCCTTCCTGCTCCGGATATTCCTGCACGGGCCGCTTGGTCTCGGCCCCTTTAGCTTCCTTGTTTCCAGATTTCATTAAACGTTTGACCCTCTGAGTCAAAGCCGGATATTTTTGCCGAAGCGCCGCCTCCACGATCTTCGCAAGTTCATCACTCATGCTATACCTCGGCACCGTGTTTTTCTTGTAGTTCAGAACGGCCGCAGCCAAAGGCGAATAAAACGCAAGCCGTGGTTGATTTTTTGCGGTGGCCACCGCTTTCCTCAGCATTTTGTCGTCAATTTTTTCCACGGGTTTTTTTCGTTTCATAGTTTTACCTTTGAAGGTTTACCTTTTAACTTTTTGTTGCGGTTAACGAGATGATGGTAATTGTTCGAAAAATCGAACAAAGACCGGAGGATGCACGATGTTACCTGTTAATTCACTATCGGGTGAATAGAAGTCTTCGTTGCGTTAGGGGCGCGACATTAATGCGGCAACTGTTGAATTAACCCGTTGGAAGCGTGGTTTTCGGCGGTTTGGCCCCGTGGCCGAAGGGTTAAGCTATGCTTTGGTTAGGCAATCGGTTGGAATATCGGACAGTTGGATCATTAATGCAACGGCCGTTGCCTGCTGTCACTACTGGGCGATGGCATGGGTGTTCGAAATATCGAACAATAAAAATGAAAAAATCCGAAAAAAGGTAAACCTTTTACGGTTTACTCAGACGAACGGTCTGCGAAATGGCGCACGAATCTTTCTGGACTCAACTTTTTGACGATGTGTTCGAAGCCTTTGTCCGGGTCGCTTTCTTCGCCGCATGTGTAGATGTCGACCGTGGCGTACCGATATTGGTTCCATGTGTGGACGGCGATGTGGCTTTCCTTCACGAGGGCGATGACCGATACGCCGCCTTTCTCACCCCCGAATTTCCATGAACGCAGCGAAACCAAAGTCATCTTCGAAATCTTGACCGCTTCAAGAACTGTCTTGCGCATGTACTTTTCGTCGGTCAGCAGATGGGGTGGACATCCGTAGAGGTTTCCGAAGACGTGTCTTCCGACGATGTGTTTTTGGATCGTTTTTTCTTGAAGCATTTTCTTTTCTGTTGACCTCGAAAACTTGACGAAAAAGATCGAATATAAATCATGTGTTTTGATGCAAGATGCGGCTAAATCTTTGCGGCGTTTTTTGGCGAAAACCAAATTTTTTTGCCCGAAAAATACTGCTGTCTCCAAGATTGTTAACTGCCAAAAATTTTGGCCACAAGAAAGACATATTGGGTTGTATGCTTTCTGCTGTGTGATGAATGTCCCGTCGTCCGGTGTTTATGGCAAGAATGAACTCGATTTGAAGAGACTCTTCGACTTGGTTATCGAGTCGATTTCGGACGGCAGTTGTGGAGCCGTTGCTTTCTTTGTTGGAATCGTGAAGCGGAGGGGACGAGGCGAGCGGCCTGTGGAAAACTTGGTGATGGAATCTTATGAGGAGCATGCGAACAGGGCGCTGAAGCGGATTTGCGAAGAAGTTAGGTCGGAATATGGCTTGAGGTTTGTGGGTGTGTGGCATCTTTTGGGTGCTTTCGACGTCGGTGAGCCTGTTGTATTCGTGGCAGTGGCCGGGGAAGGTAGGGATGAAGTGTTCCGTGGTCTTCGCACCGCTGTTGAAAGATACAAGAGGGAGCCGGCTTTGTTCAAGAAAGAGGTATATATCGATGGCACGGCTGCGTGGATGGAAGGGGCTTGAAGGTTTCGACACGTTATTTCGCGGTAATCCGGGAAAGGCTGGGCAAGTCTTTGGAAGAGTTTGAGCTTCCCGACGGCTCGACCGTGGCGGATTTTCTCGCGGCTTTTCGAAAAAAATATTCCGACAAAGTCGGAGATTTGTTTGAGGCCTCGGGTTTGAGGGCTGGGTTTGCAGTCGCTTTAAACGGCGAAAACATCGACCCGAGAACTTGGAGAGAAGTTTCTCTTAAGGATGGAGATGTTGTGGTGATTCTGCCTCCCATAGCCGGAGGCTATTTGAAGCTGGGAAGCCTTACACCCCGCTGGCCCTGATACCTGCCCATGTATGGTTTTTCGACTATCGAAGAAAGACGTGCGAAAACCACGTGCAGAAATCTGTCGCCGGGGTATAGCTTTACGGGGAAATCTCCTCCGACCAGTTCTATGGTGAGTTCGCCTTCGAAGTTTGCGTCGATTATCGTCGGGGGTACGGTCAAGCCGATTCGTGCGAAGCTGCTCCGTAGGTTCACGAAGCCCATCAGGTCTTTTGGGAGGGCGAGATATTCCATGGTGTGGAGGAGGACGTGTTCGTGTGGTTGTATGAGAAACGAATCTCCTTCTTCGAAGGTGTAGAATTTGGTCGGGTCGGAAAGACGTGTGTCGAAAATTTGCGAATTCTTGTTGAACCGGGCTATTTGTCTTCCGATTTTTAGGTCAAGCCCGTTTTCCCTCACTATGTCCTCTGAGAACGGGTCGATTTTGAGGCGTCCGCTCCTGATGTAGTTCCAGAGGTCGAAATCCGAAAGTATCATGCGTGATGGCTGTGCGGGATGAATTTAAATCTCTAAAACAGTCAGGTCCTCGGCGACCACGACTTGATGGACTCCGCTCTGCCTAACCGCTTCGACTAATTCATGCTCCCTTCCCATCCATGCCGGGTAGAGATGGGTTACGACCAGTTTTTTGGGCATAACACGTGCCGCTATCTCACCGAGCTGTTTTTCGGACGTGTGCTTCCCTACAAGCTTGTCGTGTGGAAAACTGCATTCATGAACCAGTACGTCGCATCCTTTAGCGAGGTCAACAAGTCTTTCATCGGGCACAGTGTCCCCGGATACGACCACCGAGCGGCCTCCGAAATCGATTCGGTAGGCGAGACCGTTGAAATGCTCCACTTCGACGGCGGTTATGGTTACGTCCTTCAACAGCCTTTTTTCTCCTCCTCGCATTTCGTCGACTATGAGATATCTGTTGCAGCCCATCGTCGTTACTAGGTATTGATGGGTTTCGGTAGTCTGTTGCACCAGTTTGCTGAGGCCTTTTGGTCCGATGAGATGTAGGGGTTTGGGCGATGTTGTTGGAGT
>JANWZT010000093.1 GCA_025054515.1 Candidatus Caldarchaeum sp. | reverse complement strand
ATCGTCAGAGAAGATGGTATTGTCTATAAGCTCGACGCAGCAAAGCTGATGTTCTCTCTGGGTAACAGTTTTGAAAGGAGAAGAATGAGGAGAATTCCAGAACCCGGTGAGGTAGTTGTCGACATGTTCGCTGGCGTTGGCCAGTTCACGATACCTGTCGCAAAGTCGGCAGCTTCGCATGTTCACGCATTCGAACTTAATCCCGTAGCCTACCATTATTTAGTCGAAAACATCCGCCTCAACCACGTTGAGGAGAAGGTCTCGGCCTACAACGTCGACTGCAGGAAGGCTTCGGAGACTGGCCTCGCGGGGAAGGCCGACCGCGTCTTGATGGGGTATCTGTGGGGAACCGTGGAATTCATCGAAACCGCCTACCGGCTGGTTAAACCGACCGGAGGAGTCATTCATTTTCACGAGGTTGGAGAAACGGTCGGAGGATGGACAAGCCTTTACGAAAAATGCCAGAAAGCCGCCGAAAAACTTGGTTACCGGGTTGAGCTTTTGGGAAAGAGGGTTGTGAAGACATATTCGCCAAAGTTTTCCCACTGGGTTCTGGACTTAAGAGTCCGAAGACAACCGTTCCCGGAGCCATCTCGCCACTTGGGTGAAGAGGCTACTCCTTGACACGTTGATGACCAGCGCTTCGGGGCCTTTTTCCGCGCTGAGCATCGTTGAATAGGACGGCATCGGCGCGAAAGAAACGCTCATCCAATATATCTTGCCGTTCAGAAGCTCTTCAACCACTTTCGTATTGTTGGTCGGCATCGGGATGGGGAGAAAAACCACGCCTTCGGCCCAATACAGCACGGCGGGTTGGCCCGGCGGAAGAATCATGTTCCGCACCAGTTCCTCCGCGGTCGGAAACCTCACGTACTCCATTATTACTAACTGCTTGACTGGGCTGTGGATTATTTCAACCATAGATCTTCCATGCCTCGAAATGCTTTTAAAGGTTTATTGGACCAACTGTTTACATGGATGGTTTAGAGTTTGTTTTGAGTAGACCATGGACAAGGTTTTACGAGAAGTCAGTCAACCCAAACGTCACGGCGCCCCGCATCACTTTGACAAAGATGTTCGACGAAATCTGCGAAACAGCGGGCCAGAAAACAGCCGCAATCTTTCTCGACACACCGTTCAGCTTCGGGTTGTTGAAGAAATTTGTGGACAGTTTCGCCACGGCTTTAAGGAAACTGGGAATCGGGAAAGGCGACAACTTTGTCATCCTCCTTCCCAACAGCGTCCAGTTCATCGTCTCATACTACGGAGCCCTGAAAACGGGAGCCACCGTCGTCCCCATCAACCCGCTAAGCACCGCCGAAGAAATAGCCGAGCTTGGAAAACGTTCATCCGCGAAAGCCATCGTGACGCTGGACATCTTCATTGACCAAGTCGCGGAAGCCCTGCCAAAAACACCGATAAAACACGTCATCGTAACGAACGTTGCAGACCATCTGCCTTCCCTCAAGAAAACTCTGGGAAAGATTTTGGGTAAAATCCCGTCAAAACCCATACCCAAGAACCTGACCGTGAAAAGTTATTTAGAGATGGTTGCAACGCCCGCGGAGAAGATTGAGCCGCAAATCGACCCTGAGAAAGACCCCGCGTCGATACAGTTCACGGGAGGAACGACGGGATTTCCGAAAGGAGTCGTTCTTACACATCACAACATCGTCTCAAACATCACGCAGATGTATGAATTCATCAAGCCATACATCGAGGAGGGGAAAGAGAGGTTCGTGGCCCTTTTGCCCTTCTACCACATCTACGGCCAGACAGTCATCCTTGGAGCGGGTCTTCTGAAAGGTAACACACTCATCATCTTTCCGAGACTCGAGCTGGAAAAATTCATGAAAGACATCGCAAAACATTCAGCAACTATATTCCCCGGGGTACCTACATTATTCAACGTCATGTCAAAACACCAGCTCGCAGACCAAATCAAATATCCGTCGCTCAAGCTTGTGATTTCGGGTGCTGACATGCTTCCTACCGAGGTTGCCGACAATTTTGAAAAGAAATTCGGCAAAAAAATATGCGAAGGCTACGGTCTGTCGGAAGCTTCCCCCGTAACGCACGTCAACCCACCCGACAAGATTAGGAAAGGTTCCTTCGGCATTCCACTTCCATCGACTTACGCAGCGATTTACAACCCTGAAACGAGAACTTTCCTCGGGCCCGGCGAAGTTGGAGAAATAGTTGTTTCAGGGCCACAGGTTATGCAGGGATACTATGGAATGGACAATTCTGACGTGTTCTTCTACGAGGCGGGGAGAAAATGGCTGCGGACGGGTGATTTGGGCCAAATGGATGGAGACGGGTACTTCTATTTCACGGAAAGGGCTAAGGACGTCATCAAACATAAAGGATTCACTGTATTCCCCGCGGAAATCGAGAAAGTTCTCTACGAAAGCGACGCCGTGAAAGAGGCTTGTGTGGTTGGAATACCGGACCCGTTGGTGGGTGAAAAAATCGTGGCCTCGGTCGTTCTCAAGCCTGAAAAAACACCTGAAGAAGTGGATAAACTGCATGAGCTGTGTCGGAAAAAACTCGCCGAATACAAGAGGCCGTCCGACATCGTCGTCGTCGATGAGCTGCCTAAATCCCTCGTCGGGAAAATGTTGAGACGAAAAGTAAGGGAAATAGTCAAGCAGAAAATCGGCTCATAGCGAAAAACATCTATTTATTGTAAGCAGACGCGAAAACAGCTTGTGGTAGATAGCCAGACGGACGTACTCAAAGGTCTTGAAAACGTCCCTATTAAATACACGAGTCTATCCAGCATCGACGGGCAACAAGGAAAGCTCTACTACGTAGGCTACGCTATCGAAGACCTTGTCGAACATTCATCATACGAGGAGGTATGTTTCCTACTGCTCAATAGGCGGCTGCCCACGAGGGATGAGCTTCAAAGATATGAAGGCAGTTTTCGACGTGAAAGAGAGTTACCGAACGATGTTTTTGGCTTTTTGAAGAAATTTCCACGCGATGCGCCGTTGATAAGTGTTTTGCGGGCTGGAGTGGACTTGCTGGCTCTGTATGATGAAGAAGTGGAGAAGACTGACCCAGCCCGCAACCATAGTATAGCCATTAGAATCATTTCGCGAATGGCCACCCTCTTGGCTGCCTCTTACCGTTTGAAACAGGGGCTCGACCCCGTACCTCCCGCCCCCGACCTCCAGCATGCCGCCAATTTTCTATACATGGCCACCGGTCGGAGGCCGACGCCTTTGGAGTCCAGAATTATGGATGTTGCCTTCATTCTCCATGCCGAACATGAATTACCCGCTTCAACAACCGCCGCGTTGGTGGTGGCGTCGACGCTTTCGGACCTCTATTCTGCGGTTTCGGCGGGGATAGGTGCTTTGAAGGGCCCCTTACACGGCGGAGCGAATGAAAGGGCCCTTGAAATGCTGTTCGCGATAGGCGACCCCGACAAGGCTGAACAATATATCAACGCAGAGCTTGCGGCTAAACGGAGAATCATGGGGTTTGGCCATCGGGTCTACAAGAGCTTCGACCCAAGGGCGTTGATTTTCAAAAATTATCTCAAAAAATTGGCGGACGTCAAATCGGACTGGACTTTGTTAAGGACAGCTGAAAAAGTCGAAGAACTTATGGTAGCGAAAATGAAGGACAAGTCGATCTTCCCAAACATCGACCTCTATTCGGGCCCTGTTTTCCACCTCCTTGGATTGAACAGGGAAATTTTCACTCCGATTTTTGCCGTCGCGAGGGCGGTCGGATGGATAGCGCACGTTCTGGAATATTGGGAGGACAACAGGCTGATAAGGCCGCGGGCCGTCTACAACGGGCCTCCGCCTAGGCAGTATGTCCCTCTTGACCAGCGGTAGAGCACTCTATCGTCTGGAGCTGTCGAAGGCCTCTTTTGTCACGAGGATCAACAGGTTTGTTTGTGAAGTGGAACGCGGCGGCGTTCGGTTTCTACTGCATCTCACAAACACGGGCCGTCTCAAAGATTTATTGACTGATGGCGCAGAAATTCTCTATAGACCTGGTTCACGGGGTAAGACTAAGGGTGTCTTAGTTGGCGTGGTTTTGGGCGGATTCGCCGCCATCATCGACACCCGCGAGCAGTCGCGTGCATTCGAAGCAGCTTTTTCACAAGGTCTAGTACCTTGGCTAAGCAAATTCAATTCCTTTAAGCGTGAAGTGATTTTCGAGAAATACAAAATTGACTACGAGTTTGTCGGAGACGGTGAAAGCGCGTTTGTCGAGCTGAAATCTGCGGTCTTTCTGCGTGAAGACGGAGCGGCTATGTATCCCGACACGGTTTCGACGAGAGGAAGAAGCCACATAGAGGCGCTGGCCCGGGCTGTTGAAACCAGGCCTTCGTACGTTGTCTTTGTTTCGGCTCATCCCGAGGCGCGTTTTTTCACACCTTGCGACGAGGCCGACCCGCTGATTCGTCAACTGTTGAAGCTGGCGGTCGATAAAGGTGTAGTGGTCAAAGCTGTTAAGGCTGCTCTCAACTTGGACGGCTGGGTTGTCTGGATGAATTCAGAACTGCCGGTTTTGTTAGATTGATAGGGCGGCGGCTGCGAAGACCACGAAAAGCCATGGGCTGGAAATTTTGAAGGCCTTCCACGCGTCGTCTGGTGTGTATTTGACGCACGGTTTCACGCTCGCGTAAACCAGCCATGCGGAAACAGGTAGAACAATCAGTAGATAAAAGGCGAAGTTGTTCAGATACGCTGCTAAAATTAATGCGGCAGCAACCGAAGCGACGTTGGATGCCAGCGACGCAAACGACGTAAATTCAACTCCTTTTTTGACCGGCAGCATCGGAATTCCCGCCGATTCATAATCCTTAACGGCGCGTGAAGCAAGGGCCCAGAAATGGCCCGGCGTCCACAGGAAAACCAGAAACGCAAGCAGAAGAGGAACTGCTGAAATTTCACGGCCGGCCGCAGTCCATCCTGCTAACGGAGCACAGCTGCCCGCTAGGCCGCCTATCACGATGTTCC
>JANWZT010000092.1 GCA_025054515.1 Candidatus Caldarchaeum sp. | reverse complement strand
TTAGATGTATCGACAGGTTTTTGGTGGAAACCGATTTTTGTCAGAGCTTCTATCTGGTTTTCCAGCATTCTGTGCTCTCTGAACCTGTTGGGCTCCGCTACAAAGAAAACGCCCGGTAAAGCCTCTTTTATAATATCCTCGCTCATGTTTAATTCGGCGGCTGTGTGTTTGATGGTTTCTTCAAGGTCTCCGTACATGTATCTTATGCCGTCAGCTAATGCACTCGCAGCATTCTGGATGGTGGTTCGCTTGTTGTGCCATGTTTGCTCTGATGTGAAATAGCCAGTGACGAATAGCGGATTACCGATTGCGGCTATGTAAAGGTTTGGATATGGTAATGTCGGCGGGTCTGTGAGTGGTCTACCTATTCCCTGCTTTACGACTGCTGTCATGAACGGCTCGACCATAACGGCTCCATCTACTTGCCCCGCTGCCAGCGGAGCAGCCATTCTGAGGAAGGGTATCTCGACCCATTCAACGTCTTTTGCTGGGTTAAGGCCGACCCTAGTCAGCAAAATGCTCAACGCCATGTGCGGGAGAGCGTTCAACGCGTTGACGGCCACTCTCTTTCCTTTGAGTTGTTCGAGTCTTTGGATGTTTGAATCAGATTTAACTACGAGCGCAGAACCATGGCTGGGGTCGGATGTGCCTCCTTTGTAGGAACCCATTATGAGCCAGTTGTGGACAGCCTTGAGATATATTCCACGGGATTCTGCGAGTTTCAGAACCGACACCCAGTCTATGCTTGTGATGTCAACGGTTCCCGACAGCAAGGCCTCGATAGACGGACCAGACCCGGCTGGAATGTCAACCCTCTCCGGTTTAAGCCTATACCTAGTGAAAACTTCATATTTCTCAGCCATTATCACCGGAGCTCTATAGAGGTTCGTTACAAAACCCATCTTTATGGTGTTTTGAACTTGGGATGGAGGCTACAGCGTTTGTGTATAGGTCAAAAATCTTGTTATGGTGGTCTGTGTGGGAGTTGTCAGCGTTTCTTGTCTAGGTGCTAGATATCCTACAGCGGAACCTACAGCGAACCCTGCCACCGCAGTGACAGTCTGTCTAATTAAACCCCTCCTGTCCATGGTTGTTTAAACCTAAATGTTGCATATATATTTTTTATTCTTATAATTTTCGAATGCTAGCTAATAATTACGTTCGTTTTTTGAAAGTTTATTATTCTGAGGTGTGGATGCAAAATCATGAACCGTGGAAAACAGACAGAGCTCTTTAACCTTATCAGGTCAGCCAAAGTGTACGACCTGGAGTTTGACCGGTCCACAGGAATGCCTGGGTTTTTCCCCGGTCAGCCTCAGTACTTTTACATGCTGAACATGCGGCATGAAGATGAATACGACCTGTCAGCGAATGGTTTGCGGACAGGGTCTGCGGGCATTTTGTTGATGGTTGACCATAGCGGCACCCATATCGACGCACTCTGCCATATGGCTAGTGAGCTTAGGCTTTGCGACGGTTCGAAAATAACCAAAGAAGTTCAGACTCCAACTGGGTTCACCAAGCTGGGCGCTGAAACGATTAAACCTATTCTCTCACGTGGAATTTTGTTGGATGTGGCCAACAGCTTGAACTATGATACTTTACCAGAGGAGTATTTGATAACTGTTGACGATGTCGTTGAAACCTGTAAAAAACAGCAAACCACCATACAGCCCGGAGATTCTGTCTTGGTCAGAACGGGCTACGGTAGACACTGGAACGACGCGGCAAAGTATAGTAGGGCTGCCGGTGTATCGCTGGAGGCAAGCTTGTGGATCGCCGACAAGAAACCCATTCTTGTTGGTGCTGATAACATGACTTGGGAAGTTCCAAAAATTAGAGATAAACAGACGAACACAACGGCGCCGGCTCACTGGCAGCTAATGGCTCTTAAAGGAATCTACATCATCGAGAATCTCTTCCTCGAAGAACTCGCACGGGACAGAGTCTACGAGTTTCTATTCGTGGCCCTACCAATTAAACTGAAGGGAGCAACTGGTTCACCACTGAGACCTATAGCAGTTGTCGTTTAGTCGATCCATCGTTTTGGCTCAGGTATGACGGGTAGCAGAAGATGGGACGGGTGTTTTTCATCATGATAAACACGATGCACTACAGTCTTGCTTGAACATATGTGATAAGGTATGTACTCTACGTTCGTAGCCCCAGAAACGCCTGTCGGAACATCCATGCTTGTTATCTCTAGGCAAATTCTATGGTTTGTTTTGAATAGGTTGGCTGTTGGAAGTATGTTGATGGCGTAGTCGTAAATCTCATTTGGAGTCACTGGTTTCCACTTGTCTTTGGTTAATGGATGCCATGGAAACCATGGCTTTGACCTTTTGAGGTCGACATACCTGTGTGATGCCTTAAGCCAACCTCTAGTAAGCTCCCTCTCTCTCAAATCTGAGGGGGTTGTTCTCTCACCTTCTCTACCAGTCTGCACAGAGTAATCTGGTCCAACGTCTTTCATTACTACTATCCAGTTTGTGTCGTCTTGGTCTATTGACGCATATAGGTACAGAGTTAGGTGGCCTATAACTAGAACGTCTTCAGGAAGAGGATCTGTCATATATCTAAGTTTTTGCACTGTTCTGGTCTTTTTGAGCGGCATTTGAACGAAGACATCTGGTTCCTCATCGTCGGTTCTGCTCGACTTGGGAAAAGCATGCCAAACCAGCTTCTCCCAGCTATGGAGATAAAGCTTAACATACTCGGTCTCTGGCAACGGCCAGTCTTCAGCGGCATACCATTTGTTGGCTCCCATGACCCATATCTTAACTGGATGCTCATTCATTATGCCTGTTTCAACACCCTTCAGCCAGTAGTCAAACCATCTCAACATCTCACCGTGCAGAGAGTTGAAGGGGCGTTCTAGGTGGGAAGGTCCGGTGAAAACCAGCTTCTTAGGGGATTTAATGTTGCAGTACCAGTTTAAGGCGCCGAGCATGTGCTCTTTGTACGTATAGGAGTACCAGCCTGTGCCAGTGTACACAGGAATTTTTATACGCTGGAATCGTTGCTCGGTTTTTCGAATGTTCTCCTCCGTCTCGTAAGGATATACTAGTTCTTCGAAGAACTTACGCATTATCTGTCCCTTCATCGTTATGATATTGTAGATGTTCGGATACATCTTGTAATCTGGATTGTTCATGGCTTCTCTCCAAGCTTCTTCCATCCGATCATCAAGCTGCCTTGGTGCCCCACGTTTTTCATGAACTACAGAATAGCCTGAGATGAGGTACCTAAAAGTGTGCAGCACACCACCCGGATACCAGTCCATGAACGGGTAAGCTTCACCGGGGTCGTATGGGAATATTGCTTTTAGATGCGGCGGGTTAAGTTCAGCTGCAAACCACTGGTAGCGTGCAAAACCCGAAATCCCAATCATACCTATGTTTCCATCACACCACGGACGAGTGGCTATCCACTCTATTAAATCGTACAAATCCATGTCTCCGCCGGGTCCGTCGTCCGATTTCCCAACACCTCTCGGGTTGGCTATCACATGAGCGTATCCTCGGGAGACAAAAAATTTTGTGTCGCCAGCCTCTATACAACCGGTCCAAAGGCTCGACCAAGCTGGCTGCGCTGGGAACGAATCAACAAAATTTAGGCTTTGAAGGTCCTTGTTATACACGGCTATGGATAGAAGCGCCGGAACTTTATTTTGCGTGTCAGGCCTGTAAATGTCGGCGGCAAGCCTAACTCCATCACGCATAGGTATCATCGTATCTTTCTCCACGATTATGTTTTCGAAGGCGGGTTCTCTGTCGTATCTCGGCGGGGGGTCAGTATTAGACGGTATAATGTATTTTGACATGGTTTCATTCCTTAGGCTGGTTGGAATGTAATAAATGTTCGAGTTCTCTAAAACCATGGTTTTGTTTCTTAGATATGGTGTGTCGGTCTTCGCAAAACAAAACGAGTATTTAAAAAATTTGGTTTACTCAGCTGGCTTTTTTCTTAATACCTAAATAGACGTCTCAGCTAAATTAAAATTAATGTCAAATCAGCTGGACATAGAGGTCAGGCGTCTCTGTTTCAATTACTCTAGAAACATAGAGGCCTTGAAGGATGTCGACTTGAATGTTGAAGAAGGCGAGTTCGTAACAATCGTCGGACCTAGCGGATGCGGTAAATCGACACTGCTGTTTTTGATATCAGGACTGTACAAACCTACCAAGGGAGAAATCTACATCAAGTCCAAGCTTGTGAACGGCGTCCACAACGACGTGGGCTTCATCTTTCAGGAATACAACCGTGTCCTTCTGCCTTGGAGAACTGTAATGAAGAACATAACCCTGGGTCTTGAGTTGAAAGGTATCGATAAAAAGGAAGCCGAAAAGATAGGTAGAAAAGTGTTGGAGCTTGTTGGGTTGAAGGGATTTGAAAACTTTCTTCCAGCCCAACTATCGGGCGGTATGAAACAACGAGTTCAGATAGCAAGAATTCTAGCACTGAACCCGCCCATACTTTTGATGGATGAACCGTTCGGGGCTCTGGATGCGCAAACAAAAGAAAACCTTCAGGACGAGTTTTCTAGAATTTGGGAAAAGCACAGGAAAACAGTTTTGTTTGTCACCCACGATGTGGAGGAGGCTGTGTATCTGGGCGACTACGTCGCAGTAATGAGCCACAGACCTGGCACTATTGTTGACATCGTCGAAGTGGATATCCCTAGGCCGAGGACATGGGATGTGAAGAGCGAGCCGAGATTTGTGGAACTCCGTAGACAAGTAGCATCAAAAATAAGGGTTGTTGCACGTGTTGGTTAACAGGAAATTCTTCTCAAAATTTTATGCGTTGGGTCCGTTGTCGGCAGCTTTTGTGGGTTGGGAGATTATGGCGCTAAACAGCAGTATAATCATGCTTTTCATACCACCACCTTCAAAATTTCTACCATCCCTTATTTCAATGGTCTTAGATGGAATAATGCCCTTGTCTATATACAACACTTTGAGGAAAGCGTTTTACTCATACTCGCTGGCTTTATGTACGGCAATTCCGATAGGCATTTTGCTGGGG
>JANWZT010000091.1 GCA_025054515.1 Candidatus Caldarchaeum sp. | reverse complement strand
CTCATCCAAGAACTTTTGCGTTCCTATCGGTCTGGCGGGTTCGAAAAACTGATGCAAGACATCCCCGAAACGGTGTTGGAAAATCTCACGGCCGTCGGGACGCCGTCCGAAGTTCGTGATAGGATCGAAAAATACCGCGAAGCCGGCGTCGAACTGCCAATAATCAGGCCAGCGGCCCGTGAAATTTACGACAAGGTACTGGCCGCCGTTGTCTAAAAATATTTTAAGCGACAAGTATCTATTTTGCTTATGAAAAACAAGGCTGTTTCTTCCACCGTTGTGGCAGCTCTGCTCATCGTCGCCTTGGTCGCGGTCGTGGCGGGTTTCTTCGTTTACCAACAGCTAACAGCCCCGACCGTCGCCGAGAAACCACTGCGAATCGGTTTCTCGATATCCATTTCTGGGGATTTCGCGGTTCCGGGCCGTAAACAGCTCGAAGGATTCGAACTCTGGAAGGACTGGATAAACGCAAAAGGCGGCATCTTCGTCAAAGACCAGAACAAATACTACAAGGTGGAGCTGGTCTACTATGACGACAAGTCGAACAAGGACGAAGTGATCCGTCTATACGAGAAGCTGATTAACGAAGACAAGGTCGATATCCTCTTTTCACCTTATTCCAGCACCCTTGCGATTACGGCGGCCGGCATCACGGAGAAATACGGCCGGCTTATGATTGTAGTGGGCGCCAACAGCGACCGGATTTTCCAGCAGGGCTACAGATACATCGTTGGAACCTATACGCCGGCCAGCAAGATGCTGACGCAGGCCATCGACATCCTGCTCGAGAAGATTCCGAACCCAACCGTCGCCATAATCTTCAAGGACGACGCATTCGCCAAATCGGTTGCCGACGGCGCGAAAGCATATGCAGAGCAGAAGGGTGTGAGGGTTGCGGCGTTTGAGATGTATCCAAGGGATGCGAAAGACCTTTCCCCGATTTTGACGAAAGTGAAGGGGTTGAACGTTGACGCCGTCCTCGGCGGCGGCCACTACGAAGACGAGGTTCTGCTTGTCCGACAGGCCAAGGAGTTGGGAGTCAACGTCAAGCTTATGAGCCTTCTGGTGAGCCCGTCGCTTCCGGCCTTCTACGACGCCCTCAAGGAGACATCCGAAGGCATCCTCGCCCCATCGCACTGGGAGCCGCAGACAAAACCCAACATCAACTACGGCCCAACCATCAACGAATTCATGACACAGTTCCGCCAGAAATGGAACAGCGAGCCATCATACCATTCTGCAGCGGCTTTTGCAGCGGGCTTATACCTGACGGCCGCTATCGAAAAGGGTGGAACATTAGACAACGCAAAACTACGACAAGCATTCAACGACTTGGACATCACAACTTTCTACGGCAGGCTGAAAATAGACCCGGTGACGGGCAACCAAGTTGGACACGAGCTCGTCCTCCTCCAGTGGCAGAAAGGTCAGAAGCAAGTAGTCTGGCCCAAAGACGTCGCAACGGCGTCGCTGGTCTTCCCCAAGCCCTCTTGGTAAATGTTTAACCCAGAAATTTTTTTCCAAGCACTCGTCAACGGGCTTTTAATGGGAACGGTCTACGGCATAGCGGCCGTGGGCCTTTCGCTGATATGGGGTGTTTTAGGGGTCGTCAACCTCGCCCACGGCTCATTCATCATCTTATCCGCCTACTTGACTTACTGGTTCTTCGTCTACACCGGTCTTCCACCGCTTTCTACCGTACCTCTCAGCATCGTCCTTGGCTTCGCCGCCGGATACCTGTTGTACAAGGCAGTGGGCCAAAAGGTTGTCTCCCTTGATCCGTCGACCTCCGTGCTTTTCTTCTTCGGACTTTCCCTTCTTCTGAGCAACACCATCCTCAACCTTTGGGGCCCCGACGTAAGGGGAATACCATGGCTCATACAGAGTTTCCAAATCGCGGAAATCCGCGTGTCGCTGGCCCGGCTGATAACGTTAGCGACAACCATCCTCTGCTTCATATCACTCTACATTCTCATCCAACGTACGTACATCGGCAAAGCCATCCGAGCCGTAGTCATTAACCGCGTCGGAGCCGCAGCGGTTGGAATAGACGTTCACAGCATATTCGCCGTCAGCATGGGAATCGGAATAGGTGTCACCTTCTTCTCCGGCACCATGATAGCGATGGTTAACCCGTTCACACCAGCATCGGGAGAAGGATACCTCATGTATTCTTTTGCTTCGGTTGTGCTCGGCGGCGTCGGAAACATTATCGGAACACTTTTGGCAGGAATCTTGATGGGTTTAGTCGAAAGCTTCATCGGCGTCTACTTCTCACAGAGCATAAGCCCAGCCGCCGCCTTCATCATACTCGTTTTGGTGATTTTGGTGCGGTACCGTGGCGCAAAATAGGCAGCCGCTGAAAATCGGCGTTCTCGGCTATTTGCTGGTGTTTGGTTTAGCGGTTGTTCCGTTGTTGACCGGAAGCCCGGCGTCCATGGCCTATGCTTGGTCTTTTCTCCAGATGCTTGCTCTGGTTCTCAGCCTTAACCTCATCACCGGCTTCACCGGCTACGTCAACTTTGGACACATCGCCTTCTACGGCGTCGGCGCCTACGCCGTGGCATACCTCACCACAACCACGCGCATCGACCCATACCTATTCATCCCATTCGCAGCAATAGTTCCAGCCGCCATCGCCTACGCCATCGGCAGACCACTCCTCAGCATCCGAGGCCCCTACTTCGCCATAACAACCCTCGGACTCGGAGAAGCCGTCCGCGTAATAATCGTCAACATACCACAATTCAACTACAGCGAAGGACTACCCATAGCAGCCTACTTCAGATACAACGTATTCAACTCATACATCGCCATGTATATCACCGTGGTTGCGCTCTTCCTCACCACGCTGTTGCTTAGAAGAACCCGGTACGGGGCCATGCTCGAAGCCATACGAGAAGACGAAGACCTCGCCGAATCCATGGGAGTGAACACACGAAAAGCGAAGCTCGCCGCCTATGTCCTGAGCGCCGCCGCTGCGGGTGTGATAGGGGGGCTGACCGCAATAACACACGTCTACGCGCATCCCGGGTTCTTCTCAATAAACCTAAACGTATCGGTTCTTGCTTCGTTGTTGATGGGCGGCGGCGGAACCCTTCTCGGACCTTTAGTCGGCGCATCAATATTTTATTTCATCGCCGACGCCCTCCTCATCCGCTTCCCATACCTCCACCTCGTCATCTTCGGCGCGGTCGTCATGATGATAACCCTCGCCATGCCGAGAGGATTATCCTTCATCCTCTACAGATATCCAAAAATCTCACAAAGAATCGCCGACGTCTAACATCATTCGAAAAGAAATTCGCCGCGGCGGATATAATCAACAGATCCCTCGGCTTTGACACGGCCGAGTTCTACGTAGTAGACGTAGTCGGCGATTTCGAGAACTCTGTCGACGTATTGGTCGACGATAAGCATACCTATGTCCTTGCCCGTCAGTTTTTTCAACTCATCGTAAACCATATCCGCCATCGAGGGTGAAAGCCCCACCGTCGGCTCGTCGACTAACAAATATTTCGGCTCATTCATCAAAGCTTTCGCGAGCTCAAGGAATTTCTGCTCACCACCGCTCATCTTCCCGGCTTTCGTGAACAACCTTTCCCGCAACCGTGGAAAATGGCTCAAAACCACTTCAACCCTTTCCCTGACTTTTTCGCGGTCGTTTCGGAAAAGCCACGCAGCCAGCTCAAGGTTTTCCTTCACCGTCATGGAGCCGAAAATCCCGCTTTCCTGCGGAATGTAGAAAACACCCATCCGTATCCGCTGATGCGGAGCCGTCTCAGTTATGTTTTTCCCGTCGAGAAAAACTTCTCCGCTCCGAGGCTTCAAAAGCCCGAAAAGCGTCTTCAACAACGTGCTTTTCCCTGCTCCGTTGGGCCCAATCACGGCAGAGACTTTACGCGGCTCTACTTTCACACTCACTCCGTCGAGGACAACTATGTCGCCAACGTAGGCGACCGAAAGTTTTTCAGCCCGCAGCATTCCTTTTCACTCCGAGATATAGGTTGACGACCTCTTGGTTACGTAAAACATCTTCCGGCGGCCCCTCCACAAGCTTAGAGCCAGCGGTCATGAAAACAATCCTTCCGCAGAGCTTCCTGATCTCCGACATGTCATGACTGACGATTAAGATCGACAGTCCTTCAGAGTTGACCTTTTTCAAGGCCTGTATCAGCCTATTTTTCAGAACCGGGTTTACGCCTGCAAAAGGCTCGTCCAGCAAAAGAAGTTTCGGCTTAAGCATCATCGCGCGGGCGAATTCTAAAAGCTTTCTTTCCCCGCCGCTCAGCTGCGAAGCGAGGAGGCCCTGTTTTTCTTCAAGGTTGACGAGACGAAGACTTTCGTAAGCTTGCCTACGAAGCTCCTCAACACTAAACCCCATCCAAGAAGCTGATGAAACAAGATTTTCCAATACCGAGATGTTGCCGAAAACTTTGGGGATCTGAAATGTTTTGATAATTCCTTTTCGGGCAAGTTCGAAAACCTTGCGGCCAACGATGTTCTGGCCGCGGAAGTAGATGTGGCCGCCGTCGGGTCTGAGCAAGCCACAGACAACGTTGATGAAGGTGGTTTTTCCAGCGCCGTTAGGCCCGACTAGGCCGAGAATCTCGCCTTCAAACACATCGATAGATAGCTTGTTCAACGCCAACAGTTCGTCAAATTTTTTCACAACATCTACGGCCCTTAAAATGACCCTCGATCCGTCGTCAGACTCCATCTAAACGTAAGAAACCCCATGAAAAATTTAAGCATGAACCACAGAAAACCAGTCATCACCACGTTGAAAAATCCGAGAATCATACGGTCTGGTGCCCGTGTATAGGGAAATTCATACGATTACCCGCACACGCACAACAACAAATTGTCGGCAGTGGCTGAGAAATTTCCAGAGAGCTCTGTCGTGAGCCTTTAAAACAATTCAACGGAAGAAAATCAAGATGACTGAGTCGGGTTGCCTTCACGTCCAAACTTGCTAATCCATCGGGTTGCGGTATAGAAGACTGCCGAAACAACCGCCCACGTCGAGAAGGCGATGGGGCCGAGGCCAGCCAGTTCGCGGGGTAGACCGGTGATGAGTAAGCTTGTGGCCCATACGGCGTTTATCGCTCCGTGGAGAGATGC
>JANWZT010000090.1 GCA_025054515.1 Candidatus Caldarchaeum sp. | reverse complement strand
TACGGCGTTTTCGTTGATGACTTCCAAGGCCTTATCCAAGGCTTTTTTGTAGCCTGAGATGACGGTGCTGGCGTGAATCTTCTGCTCGATCAATTCCTCAGCCTTCTTAAGCAGCTCACCCGCCAAAATGACGGCCGTTGTAGTACCATCGCCGACAACATGGTCCTGCGACTTTGCGACTTCGATGATCATCTTCGCCGCGGGATGTTCGACGTCAATTTTTTCGAGGATGGTCGCCCCGTCGTTGGTCACTATGACGTCTCCGATGTTGTCGACTAACAGCTTATCCATTCCTTTCGGGCCCAAAGTCGTTCGGACGATTTCGGCGATGATTTTCGCGGCGGCGATGTTGTTCCTCTGGGCAGACCTACCCTGCGTCCTCGTTGTCCCTTCCTTCAAAATTATAACTGGCTGACCTGGCGCCAAAGACATGTTTCATCAACCTCTAAACGGTTGACGAAACAGGAATAATTTAAAGCTATGCAGAAGGAATGTTTCTCAAAACAGTTTTTGCGGCCCTTTCTACATCTTCTTTCTTGACGGTACGGCGGCCCGCGTACTGGGCCAGCTCGAACGCCTCTTTAGCGATCATCGTTCCGACGTTTTCCAAAATTTTCCGGAGCTCTTCGGCTGCGTCCTCGCTGACACGGGCTGCTCCTGCTTTTTTCATTATGCGGTGGATGGGAGCTGATGGAATGTCAGCTTGCTTTTCCGACATCGGATTTACTGCTTTGCGGTTGCTTAAAACTGTTAAAGGCGAAATCGAGCGTTAGATGTGGTGGAAACCTATGCGGAGGCTTTTGGCCCTTTACCGAGCGATTTATCACGGTATTCATGCGTAATTATGGCTTTAAGGGCGATTAGCAAGTTTTATTAAGCTGACTATCAGCTTAAAAGCGGATTGGCGACCACCAGAATTGAATGCCCGAATTGTCACCGGCTGACCATCAAGGGAAAATTCTGCATCTATTGTGGATACACTTTGGAGCAGCCGACTGAGCCGCCGAAGCCTGTCGTCGAAGAAGCCGAAGCAACGCAGGTTCAACCTCAGGAAATTCCCGCCGAATCAGTTGAACAGCAGGTAACCTCCCTTCCTTCTCCAGAAGAGGTGGCCGTTGAGGAAAAGAGGTTAGTCGACCAGATGTCGACGGTTTATCTCTGGTATTTCCGTCTCATCGACTTGTTTTTGGAGAAGGAGGCTGAGCTGGATGTATTCGAGGAGCTTTTCCACGAATATCGTTCGCGTTTGCGTACGCTGGACGAAAGGAGGGAGGCGGACATTAAGAAAATTGAGGAACGGATTAATTCTTTGAACGCAACGCTTGAGAAGCTTAAGGTCAAGCATGAGGTCGGCGAGATACCGGACAGGCAGTACATCACGCAGAAATTGGAGATAGAGAAGGAAATCGGCAAGCTAAGGCCGAAGTTGATGTATCTCCGTAACCCGTTCAACATCAGGTTGGGGGATTTGCCGACTTTCAAGGCTCAGCTGGAGGAACGGCTGAACAAGGTCAAGACGAGCGGCAAGGAACTTGGTATGAAGCAGGAGATCATAAACGTGTTCGAACAGGACGTGCAGGCGAGTCTAAAAGTTCTGGAGGTGTTGATGGAGCAGCATCAGAAGATCAAGAAGGAGCTGAACAAATTAGAGCTTCGGTATAAGATCGGTGAGCTGAAGCAGAGCGAATATCTTTCGCTGAAGCAGAAGCTGGAGCGGCAGCTGGAGCTCAGGGGAGGGTAGCTTTTTAACTTCGGAAACTTTCTGAACCTTTGTGAAGACTGTTGTTACTGCTTTGCCCGGATCAGGCAAAACAACCACTTTGAAAAGGCTGGTCGAGCTTCTTCCCTCGGTCAAAATAGTCAATTACGGTGACTTGATGTTTGAGGAGGCCTCGAAAGGATATGAAATAACCCATCGCGACGAAATGAGGAAACGCCTCAAGCTGAGAGATTATCAACAGCTACAACTCAAAGCCGCGGAAAAAATTGCGTCTATGGATGACGTCGTCGTGGACACACATTCGGTGATCAAAACGCCTTCGGGATATTATCCCGGGCTGCCATCCGATGCGGTTCGCATAATTTCGCCCGATTTGATCGTGTTCATCGAATGCAGACCCGAGGACATTTTGAACAGGCGGCTTAAGGATTTGACGGGAGGCGTTGACAGAAGGCGGGAGACAGCTTCGATTGAGGAAATTAGCTACGACCAGTCGGTTGGGAAACAGTTTGTCGTCGCGGCGGCGAATGCGGCGGCCTGCTACCTCAAAATAGTGAATTTGAATTATCCAGAATCACGTCCTTTCGAGCACGCGGATGCGGCCGCGGAACAGATCGCCCAGACGATGAAGAGTATCATGGGCCTTTAGTCGACTGTTTTGCGGGCTGTAACGATGTAGGCTGTGTGGCCTCTCATAAGGAATTCGGGCCTCGTCATACCCCTTTTTACCCGGATATTTCTCAACAAAAGCTCGACGCAGGATAGGTCGGCGTAGCCGCTTTCGTCTAAGGCCTCGAACGTCTGAACAACTTGTTCGATGGTTGGACTGAGTGAAACCCATACACCACCGGGCTTGAGCGCTTCACGGCAAGTTTTGACGGCGGTCCAAGGCTCGGGAATGTCAATCACGGCGGCGTCGATGTCTTTCAAATCTACTCCAGCGGATATGTCGCCGTGCTTCAATTCGATAAATTCGTCCAAACCGAGAGCCCTTAGCTTGACGGCGGCCGACTGGATGTTTTCCGGCTTGATGTCGTAACTATAAACCCGTCCCGAAGGCCTTACCAAGTTTGCGAGAAACGCCGCCAGCACCCCCGTCCCCGTTCCCGCCTCCAGAACCACGGAGCCGGGGCCGATCCCGGAGACGGCGACGATGTATCCAAGGTCTTTCGGATAAACTATTTGGGTTGTTCTGGGTAGAAACATCAACATGTCCGTAATGGTCGGTTTGAAGACGAGCATTCGGGCGCCGGTGTTTGAGGCGATGGAGCATCCGCTAAGCTTGCCGATGACTTTCGACATTTCGATAAATCCTTCGCTGGTGTGAAATTTTTTGCCATCTCGGACTTGGACGAGATAGCGTTTTTTCTTCTCCGTGATGATGAGTATTTTGTCGCCGTCAGAAATGGTTTGGCTGTGTGTCTGCATTTCTGCAAAGGTTAAGAGATGGTTCTCGATATTTATGTGACGCGGCGGTGATGTTTCAGAGTTATGATGAGCTGTGAATGGAAGGCATTTGGCTGAGCCGCTCGAATAAAGTTTAATACGGCGGCGTTCGCTGACCCGATGGTTGTTTAGACCGCTGACGCTGCTGTTTGTGCTGCTGACCATATCGGCGGCCACACCGTTTCCGACGCAGACTTACGTTGAATTTACCATCGCGAGCTCCTACCAAGTCCAACAGCAGGCCGGCGGCCTTCCGGCAGACAGCAGGATAGAGTTGCTGGGAGCGTGGGCGAAGCCCACCTTACGCGTTTACTTTTTTCCTTCAGGGTCTGAAGCGTTGGATGAGTCCGCGCGTCGTGGAGTGCTTGTTTGGTATGAAAGCATCAAGATGTTCGTAGATGCATATGGTTACGAATATTTGCTTTCTTTGAACGTGCTGTTTGTGACGGAGCCCGACGAAGCCGACGTATCGGTCGAATACGTGTCGACTTTGGGCGAAAGAACCTGCGGCGTCGCGTCGATCAGACAGAATTCAATAACATCGGAAATATTTCGGGTCTGGATTCGTATCTCGAGGACATGCGTCGGCGGCAACGAAGCCACGGCTTACAAGGTCGTTGCCCATGAATACGGCCATGCCCTCGGGCTGGGTCATTCAAACTACGGCGGCGACCTCATGTACGAAAGGCTTAACAACGCGGAATACCCATCAACCCTGAACATCTACGCACTCGCAGTCGCCTACGCTTGGCTTTCAGACGGCGTGTACCGAAGACCGACGACGGAATCAGTCTCGCTTCCACCGAACATTCCATATTTCTACGTGGCTGGCCGAATCCAGTCATTCATGATAAAAGTTTACGCAGAGTCTGAGCTGGGCAAACGTATGATAAAAGAATACTCGCTGCCCCGGGGAACTTTATTCAGATACGTTGCTGATGGAGAAACCGACTTCGGCACCGCGACGAAGGAGGTGTTCGGCTATTGGATTATGTCGGGGTCGAGGAATGTTTACTCAAGAAGCATAGAGTTTGTGGTGTCGGGGGACGTTGAGCTGGTGGCGCGCTATCACGTGTTTTACTTTGTTTCGGTAAAGACGATTGAAGGCGGCTCAGTCGGCTGGTTTCGCATGGGCTCTGAATTATTTATCACGACGGGCAAAACCGTGGATTTCGGCAACAACACCAGGCTTGTCTTCAGGGGTTGGAGCGACGGTTACGAGGAAAACTTCCGGAGAATGTTCGTCGACAGGCCTTTGGCCGTCGAAGCTCTTTACGCTCGTCAGCATCGTGTCTGGGTCGAGTCTTTGTTTGATGTTTTCGAAGGAGACGGCTGGTTTGATGAAGGCTCTACCGCCGAGCTGTCCGTCCGAAGCAACTTGGTCGAGACCGGAGAAAACGTCCGCTACCGGCTGAAAGCCCTCTATTCGTCTGAAGGCATCCACCCATTTTCCGAAACTTTGCGGCTTGTTGTAAACGGCCCGGTATCGTTGGAAGCGGAATGGGAAGTTGAATTCCGCGTCGTGGTGAACGCAAGCCATGGCCGGGAAACTCTTTTGGATGCATGGATCCCGTACGGCTCTGAATTAGCAGTCGAAGTCGAGGAGATGTTATACTGGAACAACGGAACTAAAGCAGTTTTCGAAAAATGGACTGCGGATGCAGGCAACTCTACAACCCTCGTTTTGAGGGTGTACAGACCGCTTCTGATCACAGCTAGCTACAGAGTCTACTATTACCTCGATGTCGTGTCGGATCATGGACTTCCTTTGAAGTCGGGATGGATGGAAAGGGGGTCGGTAATATCGCTCGAATTTGAAGCCGTGGAAGAAGTTGGCGAGGGAAGGCGCGCACGCTTTGTTGGATGGAAAAACTTCGAAGGCGGCAAACTTTCCATCAACGGGCCTTTGACTCTCGTGGCCGACTGGGTTGAGGAGGCACGGATATTAGTCGAAAAACCGGGAGGC
>JANWZT010000008.1 GCA_025054515.1 Candidatus Caldarchaeum sp. | reverse complement strand
AGCATCTCTTCCAGCGTCTTTCGCGCCATTCTCCAAAGCCGGCAAAACCTCCGTGGGAAACACCTGCTCAAACAACCTCGCCGTAACGACGACGCCGTCCGCATAGTAGCCGGCCACGTAGCCGGACTTCGCACCGCTCGCGGCAAAGTATACGGGGATTTTTCTTTTGGGTTTCGTGTAGAGATTGGCGTTCCGCAGCCGATAGTATTTTCCATCGTAGGTGACGAATTCACGGTTCCAGAGAGCCGCAATTATTTCAAACGATTCCCGCACCCTATCCAGTCTTTCTCTGTATGATGGCCATTCAAGCCCCAGAGGCATCTCGTTCATCGCCTCCCCCGTAGCCAGACATAGAAAAATCCGGCCCGGGTAGATGTAGTCTAAGGTGGCGAAAGCTTGGGCTATCAAGCCCGGATGGTAACGCATGATGGTGGCGGTTACCGCGCCTATCTTTGCTTTCCGGGTTCTTTCAGCGGCAATACCCAGCCACGACAAAGCAAATCCGGAGTGAGCGTTGGTGTGACTCCATGGATGGAAATGGTCGCTCGACCAGATAGTGTCGAAGCCATGACGTTCGGCTTCCACGACATATTCAAGGAGACTGACCGGGTCAAACTGTTCATGTGCACAGTAAAAACCAAATTCGATCGTCAACGGCCATATTTCACAACGGATTTATTTAGACATGACCCGAATCGATAAAACTGATGGAAAACAAATGTTTGAAAATTTTTAAGCCGGCGGCGGTGTTTTAATGTATGAAGCTTTCCGGCAAGGTTGCGGTCGTAACCGGTGGAGCACGGGGCATAGGCTATGCTATTGCACTCCGTTTTGCGTCCGAGGGCGCGAAAGTATGCATCTTTGACGTAGACGCCAGAAAACTTGATGAAGCTGTTGCAAGCATCAAGCAAGAAGCCAAATCCGAGGTCTTTGGGTTGGTTACGGATGTAAGCAGCGTCGAATCGGTGAGGAAGGCCGTTGAAGAGGTTGTGAAAAAGTTTGGAAAAATCGATGTTTTGGTCAACAACGCCGCCATCCATCTGGGTAAACCTTTTCACGAAGAACCGCTGGAATATTGGGAAAAACAGTTTCGAATCAACGTGCTGGGAACCGTTATTCCCTCTCAGGCCGTCGTCCCGCACATGATCAAGGCGGGCGGCGGCTCGATCATACACATATCCTCGAAAGCAGCCATCACGGGCGAGCCCGGACACGCGGCATACAGCGCCCTCAAAGGGGCCATCCTTTCACTGACCCTCGCCATGGCTGCAGACCTCGCACCTTACAAGATAAGGGTCAACGCCATCTGCCCGGGCCCGACCGAAACCGACCTGCTCTACGCAGCCACGACAGAAGAGGACAGGAAACGCATGGCGTCGAGGGCGCCTCTGGGGAGGCTGGCCAAACCGGCTGACGTCGCAGCCGCCGCACTCTACCTTGCCTCAGACGATTCCTCATACGTGACGGGCCAGAAGTTTGTAGTCGACGGCGGGATGACCATCGCGGCCGTCGAAAGAATCTGACAACATCGTTTAATAACCCCAACCGCTTTTCAAGCAAGGGAGCAGAATCTAATGTCTAAAAAGTTCATCATCCGCGACCCCTTCGGCCTGCATAGAGAAGGAGTCATAAAAGCAAAAGGATACGCGATGTGGCGGGACAACATCCTCGCCACCAGGCACGTCAGCGACTCGCTCAAAACAAGCTACGGCCCGAAAGGGATGAAGAAACTGGTGACCGATAAATTCGGCGAAACAGCTCTTACCAACCACGGCTTCATCATCCTCGACAAAATGGATTTTCATCATCCCGTCGGCAAGCTGTTGAGAGAAGCGGCGAAAACCGTTGACACAAGCGTGGGAGATGGGACGAAGGCCGCGATAATTCTCGTCGGTGAAATGCTTTACCGCACCGACAAGCTTGTCGCGCAAAACATGCGGGTGGGAAATGTTCTGCAGGGATATCTAAACGCATACAGAACGGCTATGAAAAGTTTACAGGAGTTAAGCAGGCCCGTCGACGTGCTTAACGTCGAAACTTTGAAGAGAATTATTCACCGGCTGTTTGCGGCCCGAGGATTGGAGGACTGTGAATATCTTTCGGAGCTTGCTTCGCGTGCCATTCTGTCGGCTTTGAAGAAAAGCGGCGATAGGATGGTCGTCGATAGGGAGGGGTTGCGGGTAGTGAAGAAGCTTGGTGGAGTTTTGAGGGACAGCCAACTGGTTGACGGAGTCGTCCTCGATAAGCAGATAGCACATCCCGCCATGCCTCGTAAATTAGAAAACGCGAAAATCGCCCTTCTCAACATCGCCTTGAAGCTCGACGAATTCCGTTATCTCCAGCCCTACAAATACCAAATCAACATAACCCATCCAACCCTCGTCAACCAACTCCTCGACGAGGAAAACAAAATCATCCAACGATTGGTCGACAAAATCCTTTCCACGGGGGCCAACGTCGTCATCACCCGTAAAAAAATGGACCCAGCCGCGAAACAGCTTCTCGCCAGAGCAGGAGCCATCGGAATAAGCAGGCTTTTGGAGGAGGAAGTTTTCACATACACGGCGAAGGTTACGGGGGCCCGTGTTGTATCCTCGGTGGAGGAGCTCGGGGCTCAAGACCTTGGACACGCTGAATCGGTGGCTGAAGAGAAAATCGGCGGAAACCCGATAGTCGTCATCAGAGGCGTCAAAAACGCTGGCGGCGCCACCCTTCTTCTCCGCGGTTCTTCAGAACGAGTTATCGACGAGGTTGAACACGCCTTCAACGATGCGGTTCGGTATGTTTCAGCTTTGTTGGAGGAGCCGGCCGTGGTTCCCGGTGGGGGAGCCGTCGAGATGGCTTTGGCTTCGGCGGTTGAACGCGAGGCCTTCCGCCACCACGGGGTCGAGCAGGAGGCGATGTTGATGTTCGCCGACTGTCTCCGAGCTTTTCCGAAAATTCTCGCGGAAAACGCTGGACACGACCCGCTGGACGTGCTTTCCCAGCTAAAAGCCCTGCACGCAGACGGCCGGCGACAGCATGGCTTCGACGTATTTTCGGGAAAGATAGGGGACATGTTTGACGCTGGAATCGTCGAATCAACGAGACTGAAGAAACAGGTGTTGACGACGGCCTTCGAAACCGCGTCCATGCTTCTGCGCATCGACGAAATCGTCGACAGAAGAACCGCCAAAAGACACGAAGGCGAGCCCGGAGGCCAGTAAACAAAAAGTATTATCTCGGCCAAGGATATTCTGGGTCGAGGATGTTTTCGCATTATCTTATCGGTGTCGATATCGGAACAGCTGGAACGAAAGCCGCTGTTTTCGACGTCGAAGGCAATCAACTCGCCGTCTCTTACGAAGAATCCAAGCTCTACTATCCTCGGGTGGGTTGGGTTGAGCAGAACCCGGACGATTTCGTCATTTCCACCGTGAACACCGTCCGAGGGGTCGTTGAAAAATCTGGGATAAACCCACGGGAGGTGGCCGCTATTGCTTTCAGCGGCCAGATGGCCGGCATCCTCGCGGTCGACAGGAACTGGGAACCCGTGATACCCTACGATTCGTGGCTTGACATCCGTTGCAAAACATACCTCGACCAGCTCAAAGCCAGTCACGAAGAGCTGTTGATTCGAAAGACGGGGGCGCCGCCCACCATCGACCATCTGCCGAAGATGATTTGGTGGAAAAAAGAACGGCCCGAAGTGTTTGAGCGTATCTGCAAATTCACCGTTCCGGCCGTTTATGTGGCGGGGAAGCTGGCGGGGCTTAAGGGAGAACAGGCTTTCTACGACTACACCTATGTGACATTCACGGGTTTATTTGACGTACATAGGATGAGCTGGTCTGAGGAGCTTGCGGAAGTGTTTGGGCTGCCTTTGGATAAAATGCCCGATGTTGTCAAGCCGTGGGATGTCGTCGGTGAGCTTGTCCCCGAAATGGCTGAAAAACTTGGACTGGTCAGAGGCATTCCCGTTATAGCTGGAGCGGGCGACGGCATGGCCTGTGCCTTCGGCGCAGGCCTGACACAACCGGGGACGTGCCTCGACATCGCTGGAACAGCTTCGGCCTTCTACGTATCCGTGGACAAAATCGTTCCCGACCTCCGGCATCGGACGCTCCTCTACCTCAAATCTGTCGTTCCCGATCTTTGGTGCGTCGGAGCCTACATCAACGGCGGCGGCCTCTGCCTCCGATGGTTCAGGGACGAAATCGCCAAACAGGAAAAAGCCATGGCCCTTGAGCAGGGACGCGACCCCTACGAAATCCTCGACGAAAAAGCCGCCGAAATTCCAGCAGGGAGCGAAGGAATATTTTTCATCCCGCATCTCGGCGGACGAGCTTATCCATACAACCCAAAAATACGCGGCCTCTGGCTCGGATTCACGTGGCGGCACACCACAGCCCACCTATACCGCTCCATCCTCGAATCAATCGCCTACGAATACAACCACTACCTAACGATTCTCCGACAACTACTGCAAAACGTGGCGATAAACGAAGTAAGAGGAATCGGAGGAGGAAGCAGAAGCAAAATCTGGAACCAGATAAAAGCAGATGTTTTAGGCACACCCTACGTGCTCCTCAACAGGGAAGAATACGCGGTGACGGCTCTTGCGGTGATAGCCGGCCACGGCGTCAAAGCTTTCCCCGACATGGTGAAGACCATGAACGAATGGGTCCGGCCGACAAAACAAATTGAACCACGCAGACGGGAACACGAAATATACCGCGAACACGCGGCTTTCTACGAAAAAACCATAAACCAAATCGACCGCCTCTTGGAAGGCCATGAACAACTAACATAATTCAGAGAGAAACGCGTAAACACCTGCCCGTAGCTAGAGTTTTTGGAAAAATTTATCAACAAGGATAATACGTATCATGTTGCAGGAAAATGTCCGAAAACGATTTTGCGGACAAGAAAATTTCCCGCAGAGCTGCCATAACTAACACGGCTAAGGTCGCTGGAGCAGCCGCGGCTGGGCTTGTCATCGGTGGCGTGGCTGGATATTTGATAAAACCCGAAGCACCCGCCCAAGTCAGAACAGTAACCGAAACAAGAACAATGACCGCTCCACCAGTCACGGTGACAGCCACCGTAACTGCAACAGCCCCCGGAGTATTACCCGGCCTTGCCGAACAGAGACGAGACCTCGCACGCCGGTACGCAACAGGCAAGCCCGGCGACAAATTCCTCGTCGGATACGTTACGTGGACGTTGGCGCAGGAAGCGCCGAAATACGACTATCAGGGAGCCGACCAAGCCGCTAGACAACTTGGCCTCGACTTCAAGGGCATCGAAATCGGCGCCGAGGCTTTGAAAGCCGTCGAAGCAACCGACTCGCTCATCGCCGCTGGTGCCAAAGGAATTGTTTACTGGGCTCCTGCCATCGCCGCGATGCAGGAAATCGTTCGAAGATGTGAAGCCAGCAAAGTGTTTGCAGCCACGGCTTGGTGCAGAGACCCGGCACTGCTGCCGGGCGACCGAGGGCCCTACTGGTTCCTCGAATTCAGCACCATGTCCGACGAAATGAGCTTCCACTGCATGACCCTCCTCTACGAAAAAATGAGAAAATACGGAAGAACTAAGGTTCTTCACACGCAGTCGTCGAAGACCATCGCCCCCGACTCGACTGCCCTAATTAACCAAGGGATTGCGATTGCTTGGAGACGATATCCGGGCATGCTGCATCTCGGCCATTACTGGGGTGAATGGGCTTATCCCGGCGGTAGGAAAGCTGGTGAAGATGCCTTGGCGGTGCGCAGAGACTATGAAGCGGTCTGGGGCCACAACGACGACCAAGCCATGGGAACGGTGTCTGTCTTCAAGGAACGTGGCATCGACATCGGGCCTTTCGCCGCCGCTCGAGACGCCATCGTAGCATGCGTCGAGCAGGTCATCAGGGGCGAATGGTTCATCACATCGTTGACGGAGTTCCAGTATTTCGGCGGAAAACGAGTTGCTGAAATCTACGACGCCGTAACGGGAACTTCCTACCCGCTCCGGGACGAAATGGTTCAATCTCCGTGGGTAACAACCGTGCTGAACCTTTCGACTCCAAGAATCAAGGAGGAGAACGAGGAGCTCATCAAGAACTCAGGCCTCGTCTGGCACCCCAACTTCGTGGCAGTCGACGCAGGCAAGCTGCTTGACTTCCTCAAAATAAGCGAAGTCTACCCAACACGCACCTATCCCTACGACTTCAGAACACTTTCGGTAAGCAAGTCAAGGGAGCTGAACCTCACCTACGACAGACACGCGAAAAACTACCTCACCGCCAACGACTTCTACTACGTCCCGATGATGCGCAGGATGAAAGTCACCGACGACCGGACCAAAGGCCAGAACCTCGAGTCATTCCGGAAACAGTTCGGCCTGACGATGAAGTACTTCTTGGAACTCAACTGGGACACGTGGGCCGACAACGAAGCCAAGCTCAAAGCCGCGGAAGCCGAAGGCCTCAAGCTCGACCCAATCTGGGGCGCAGTCGACTGACAACGGCTATTTATACAGCATCCCCTCCTTATTTTTTGGGTTTCAAGCTTGTCGGTAGGTGGCGAAGTTTTATTAGAGGCACGTAACATTTCAAAAATTTTTGATTCAACCGTTAAAGCTCTCGACCGCGTTACCGTGGAAGTTCGCGAAGATGAAATTTTAGCTGTCGTGGGTGAAAACGGCGCCGGCAAGTCAACGCTGATGAAAATCCTCGTCGGCATACATCAGCCCGACGAAGGCGAGCTTTATCACATGGGACAAAAAATTCCGTTCCCGAGAAACCCGTTAGAAGCCCTCAAACGCGGCATATCGATAGTTTATCAGGAAAGAGGAGTCATACCGCATCTCAAAGTATATCGCTTCATCTTCCTCGGACTCGAAGACAGGTTCACGAGGCTGGGAAGGCTCCAGCTCAACAAAATCATCGGCCTTGCAAAATCTGTCTTCGACGAACTGGGAATAGAATGCGACCTGGGTAGTTACATGAACGAACTGCCTCCTCCAACTCGAAAATGGTGGAAATCGCCCGAGCAATTCTAAGCATCCGTCTATCGGTCGGAGACGGAGAATCGTCGAAAATCACTCCGATAATCATTTTGGACGAGCCCACGGCGCCGCTGTCGATAGAGGAGAGGGACGAGCTTTTCAAATACCTTCTCGAACTGAAAAAACATAATTCGTTTATCTTTGTTTCCCACATTATTCCGGAGGTGATGAGGTTCAGCGACCGTGTCTACGTATTGAGGGATGGGAAGGTTGCGGCGTTCCATGATTTGAAGAAGCAGGAAATAACGGAGGATCTTTTGTTCAAAGAAATAGTTGGCCGAGAATCCTACTACGAGCTTTTGACACGTGTGGAGCATCGTCTCGTGGAACCGGAAAAAAGGAAAGTCGTTCTGTCGGTTAGAAATTTGTCAAAAAAAGGTTTCTACAAAGATGTTTCCTTTGATGTTCATGAAGGTGAATGTGTTGGTTTGTTCGGGCCGACTGGGTGCGGAAAAAGTGAAATTGCCAAAACTCTTTACGGCGAAGTTGTTCCAGACGGTGGACAGATAACCGCTGAAAATAAGCCCGTGAACCTGAAAAGCGGCCCGCACAAGCGTCTCAAACTACATATTGGATACTTTTCCGGTGAAACGGGAAAAGAATTATTCCTCTACTGGCCCATACGCAAAAACGTGTCGATAATCAATTTCGATAAGGTAAGCAGTAAACCGTTGAAGCTCTTCCGCATCATCAACCTCAAGGCGGAAAAAAACCTCGCCGAAAAAATCGTCAAGACACTCAACATCAAGGCTCCGAACGTAGAAACCGAATGCTATTCCTTGAGCGGTGGAAACAAGCAAAAAGTTTCCGTCGGCAAATGGCTTGAAAGAAGTCCGAAACTTCTGATTCTCGAAGACCCCACCATAGGAATAGACGTGGGTGCACGCGAAGACATCTACGAAGTTTTGCTTGACATGAAGAAAAAGGGCATATCGATGGTTTTGGTGAGCGACGACCCGAAGGAATACGCGTTGCTCTGCGACAAAATTTTGATGCTCCGGGAAGGTGTTGTCCAGAAAGTGATGACGAATCAGGAGTTTAGGGGGGTGATGGAGCTTTGAAGCGGGTCGAGAAGACGATGCCGCGTGTATCGCCCAACATGGTGGCTGTGTGGAGGCTCTTCAAAACGAACCCAGCGATTTGGACAATTCTCGGCCTCGTCGTCATTTTCTCAGCAATCGTCCCCGAAAGGTTTCTTTCGACGAGCAACCTCGTCGCAATTCTCCGGAGCTTCGCCGTCACCGCCATGCTCGCCGTAGGGCCCACCTTCGTAATCCTCCTCGGCTCAATCGATTTGTCTTTCATGGGGATTTGGATGTTCGGCGGCGCCCTTGTCTGGCTTCTCTACCCATATCTCGGCCTCGCCTCGATTCTGGTTTATCCCATCTTCGGACTTCTCGTGGGGTTGTTCAACGGAGTAGTCCACGTGAAGGCGAGGATTCCCTCTTTCATTCTGACTCTCGCCGTCACAGCCGTCTTCGCCTTCCTCACAACCTACGTAAGAAACGTTTCGGGTGTTCTGACGCTGATAGTGCCGGCCTACGGCTTTCTCAGGGAGTCGCCGATACCCTACCTTCCCTCACCCTTCCTCCTATCCCTGCCAGCCATCGCGCTCGCCCTTTTTCTGATGTTTTTCACAAAAATCGGGACATACCTCTGCGCGATAGGCTCGAACGAAGAAGGCGCCAAGCTCGCCGGAATAAACGTGGAAAAATACAAGGTAGTTGGTTTCATGATCAGCGGGTTTTTGACGGGCCTCGGTTCGATAGCGATTTTCGTCCATCTCGGGAACCAGACGCGTGTGGACTTTGACCCGAGCGAGCTGATACGGGGGCTGGCCGCGATAGTTTTGGGCGGCACGCCTTTGGCGGGCGGTATGGGAGGGCCGCACCGCTCTCTCCTCGGCGCCCTCATCTACGTCTTGATATTCAACGGGTTGTTCCTTCTGCCGGGAGTCGACCCCAACCATCTCAAGCTCTACATAGGCGCTTTGCTGCTGGGCGCGGTCGTCATAGCGTCTAAAGCACTCAAAGGGGCTTTGATAACTTGAGGTGAAGCCGATGCAGCCCGTTGTTTACAAGGAATGGATGCAACGCAACCTCAACACAATCATCCCCATCGCCGGATTAATCGTCCTGATTCTTTCGCTGCGGACGGCCAACCCATATTTTCTCGCGAGCTGGGACAGCGTCATCACGCTTGTTTACGGCATGTCGTTTTTCCTCGTCGCGGCATGCGGTCTAACACTCGTCATTCTCATGGGTTCCTTCGACTTCTCCATCCCGAGCGTCCTCAAACTATCGGCCATGATATTCGCCGTCCTCTATCCATCGCTCGGCTTCTATTCCCTACCCGTAACGCTCGCCGTCGCTCTCGCCTTCGGCTTCGTCAACGGCCTGCTTCTCGCACGATTCAACATCCCCAGCTTCATGGCCACACTCGCCACATCCATGGTCGCCGAAGGGCTCGCGCAGGTAATATCAGGCGGATACACACGAATCATCACAGACCCGGCGTTCAGAGCAATATCAACCACCATGATTTTCGGCCTCCCATCGATTTTCTACTGGGCCATCGCAGTCTGGGTCGTCACCGTTTTCATCACGCTTGCTACGCCTTTTGGAAGAGCTGTCTACGCGATAGGGGGAAACCTTGTAGGGGCACGGCTTGCGGGAATCAACATCCTACGGGTAAGAATCCTCGTCTTCATGATCGGCGCCCTTTTCGCGGCTGTTTCGGGGATACTGTATGCTTCGCAGATACAGGGTGCGCACATGCAGGTCGGCGTGCTGGACACCATCCCGCTTTTCGCCAGCGTCGTCGTCGGCGGAACCGCTTTAACGGGAGGCGTCGGAGGAGTTCACCGAACGCTGCTCGGCGTCCTGATAATCCGGTGGCTTGACTCGGGCCTCAGCATGCTCGCCATCGACCTCAACATCAGAATGATAATATTCGGAGCCATCGCCATCATCATGGCCATCCTCACCATAGACCGAAAAAGAATCAAGATAATGAAATAGCTTCGGCTAAACCCTTCCTTTAACCAGAACGACTTGATGTTTGAACTCGTAGCTATGTCGGACGGCCTGCAGAGCTTCTTCAGCAGCGGCCATCATCAAAGGCTTGTCGAGAGATTTGACGTAAATGGCTGCTTCTTCGGGTTTCACGTTGAGGGCGGCGGCGAGCTTCTCCAAATCCACCACGTTGGCCGCCAAGTAGAAACCGGCCAAGTCGATGGGAGACGAAGGTTTGTAGTCACGGATTTTGAAGAAGAGGTTCGTCCAAGTCGATGTTTCTTCTTTCGTGAAAAGCTTTGGTTTGACCGGTAGCTTGAGCGGCGAAGACGGGAGCAGCTGTTCCGCCAGCTTCTCCAAAGCACGCCAAGTCGTTATCGACCTTGACTCCGTCAGCCAAGTATCTTCGTCGACGCAGCGGATGTAGTAGGGCAACGGCGATCGGCACAACTGGTTTCCGGGTTTTAACGGTTGAGAACTCTGCACCGGGTGAAAATTGTTATTTCATGGCAGGTCTATATATCGGGTTAGGGTAAGCTGGTTAATGGTTTCTATCGTAGAGGCCTTGGCTGGGCTGGCCGTCGCTTGGGTCGCAGCCTTCCTTGTCCACAGGTTTGTTATTCAGCGGAGGAAAACGGAGCAGCCCGGCGGGGCGGATGAACAGAAATTATCGATCACGCTTTATCCGTTGTTGCTGATAGTGAGAAGCCGTCAAGTTACGCGGCCGCTTGACTTCGTTACGCAGCGTCTGCCCCGTTTCTGGGACGCTGTTTCACGGGCCGCTGTGGCGACTGGGTTTGGGTTGATGGCCTTCGCGGTATACGTCCTCAGCACCAACCTATCCACATATCTTTTCAGGCCCGAGCAGGTCGGCGGCCAGAACATCGTCATCCCGCTCATCATCGGCGTAACCATCCGCCTCGAAAACCTTCCCTACCTCTTCATAGCTTTCGCCATAGTATTGCTCACCCACGAAGGAATGCATGGAATCATAGCGAGAAGAGAAGGCCTTCCAGTCAAGTCGGCCGGCATATTCATGATTTTCATCATTCCCGGCGGCTTCGTCGAGCCCGACGAACAGGCTTTCAAGTCTTCAAGCCCCGGCGCAAAAATGCGTGTGGCCGCCGTTGGTTCTTTCGCTAACCTCGCCGTCGGCGTTCTCGCCCTACTGCTTGTGTTTGGTTTCTTCGTTCCGCAGGAGGCGGGATTGATAGCTCTTCAGGTCGAAGAAAATTCGCGGATAAAGCCCAACGATGTCTTGGTCAGCATAGACGGCGTCCCCGTCAACAGCAACACCGTGAGAACGCGGACGATAACCATCGGCGAAAAAATCACCGTAAAAACCTTGACCGGCGAATACGTTTTCGACACCAACCCCGAAGTGAGGGGCCGCGAATACTTTCTCGGCTCGGTCTTGAGAGGCCTCGGCGTAACACACGTCGACACCTACCTCAACCCACGAATCGCGGGCCTCGACCCAGTTGCGTCCTACAACTTCTACCGGACGCTTTTCTGGCTCCAGCTCGTCTCTATAGGCGTCGCCGTCTTCAACATGCTCCCTATCTACATGCTGGACGGAAGCATCATCCTCCGCGCAGTCCTCGAAAAATACGTCAAAAACCAGCGAACGGCCTTCGGAATAGTCAACGCCGCCGCCCTTCTGTCCATCGGCCTCGTAGTAGCGAACATCGCCTTCACCTACTCCTTCTTCGGCTTCTTCCAAATCTAAACCTCAACGTATCTGTCGATGAAACGCCGGTACCATTCATCGTATTCGCTCTGGGTGACGAGATGGATTTCGAAAGGCGTTACGTCGCCGATGGCCCGCAACAGCTCCACCCGCAACCCGATTCTTTTTTCGACGGTTTCGGCTTCGTCCGTGATGATGAGAACGTCGACGTCGCTGTCGGGCCTCATAACGCCTTTGACGAAGCTCCCGAACAAAAGGACACGGGCCTTCGGGTCACGGCCCTGCACCAGCTCCTTCATCAATCCAACATATTCCCAGACATCGGCCAAGTAGCGCTGCTTCTCCGCCCTTATTTCAAGCAAAAGGTCTATCAAATCTTTTCCAGCCATTCAAAAACCTCCTTCAGCTTCGAAGAAAACGCGATGGCTTTGTCCGCCACATCTTTCCCATAGGTTTTGGGGAGGTAACGGGACGAAATGTAAGATTCTTCGAGCAAAGCCACCATCTCCAAGTTTTCGCGGTAGAATTGTGCGGTGGCGGGTGAATCATAAGCCTTAATCACCTGCTTGAACAGCTCCGTCCATAAATGAGTTTTGGGGAAATATCCCAGCCGCCTGTAGAGGAGGTGTTTGAGGTAGAGTTGCATAAACTGTTCAACGTGGAAGATAGACGCCTCTTTCAAATGCGTCTGCGGGGAAGGATAGGGCTCTTCTTTTGAGGAAGTCGGCGCTCGTCAACCAACGATACCGTGTGAGGGCCGCTCTTAAGCATGATATGTGTCGGTGACCATTTCGAGTAGTTCGCAGACTCGGCAGGTTCGGCGGCTTGTGGGTTCTCCGCATTTGACGCAGATGTTGAGGTTTTTTTCGGTGGTTCGGGATGTTTTTTCAAAGCTTTTGAGGGCTGCGAAAAGCGAGCCGGGATGCTTTTCCTCGAACTCCGTGAGGAATTTGCGGATGGGGCTACGCATGGTGTTGGATGCGTTGGGGCATACCTGTGTCTGGAACGGAAGGCCGACGACGTATGCGTAGAAGACCACCTCCCGTTCGGGTGTGAGGCGGAAAGGAGCAACCCTTGGGATGACGGGGCCTTCGGAACGGAGCCCAACATCCGAGCTGCCCAGCTCACCCCTGAACGCCTTTAGCAAATATGTTTGGACGATGTCGTCGAGTGTGTGTGCCGTGGCGATGACCGTTGCTTTAGCGTTTTTCGCAGCGATGTTCAAGGCCCTTCTGCGTAGCGGGCCGCAGACGCTGCACGCGGCGAGACCGCTGGCCTTGAAAGACGGTGATTCGATGATTTTATTCAGCGGAACGCCGAAGGCTTCTTCGAAAGAGGTTTTGACAAGCGGTACGCCGAGACGCTGCACAACCTCTTCCACGTACTGGAGGGCTTCGTCGCGGTATCCCGGAATCCCTTCGTCGACGGTGACGGCGAAAAGCGTTGCCTGCGGAAAATTCTTCTCAATTTTCTTGAGAACATGAAGGAGCGATAGGCTGTCCTTTCCGCCGGAAACGGCCACCGCGATGCGGTCGTCTCTTTTCAGCAGCCCATAGCGGCCGATGGTCTTGGCCACGCGTTTCTCAAAGGTTTCGACGAAACATTTTCGGCACAGCATCTCCCCCGAATACACCCTGTGGTAAACCACTTTGCCGCCGTGGCATAGATTGCACATGGCCTTTTCCTGAACCGATGACAGCAACCCGAAGACAGAAGAGGCCGACGGGTATTTTAATTGCTGTTTGGCCCTCGCCCATTTTGCGGATCATCGTAAAGGTTTAAAAAGGTTGTGTCGCTTGGACTTGGGGCGTATGCAGGGTCACGGCCTCTCTACGACGGTTAGGGGGGTGCGGGTGGATTCGCAGGAGGAGATCGTGGACGAGGTTGCTCTGGAATTTCCCATTAATATCTACATCAACGACAAACATTTCGTAACGGTTTTCGCCACCCCTCACGAACTCAAGGAAATGGTCATCGGCCACCTGCTCGGCTACGGCATAGCGACCACGCCAGACCAGATAAAAGAAATCATCGTGGACGGCCTCGACATCCTCTCCTACCTCGACATCGAACCAAAAGAGCTTGAGAAACGCATAGAGAAACATCGGGATTTCAAACTCATCATGACTTCATGTGGTTCTGTCGAAGATTATTTGAGGGCTTTCGACAACGCCTACAGGCCGAAGGTTAACTCCGACTTCCGGGTGACGGCGGAGAAAATCCGTTCGATAATCGCCGAGTTCGGGAGATATTCGAAACGTTCGGTTTCGGTTCACACCGCGGGGCTTTATTCTGGTGTCGACGATAGGTTGATGGGGTTGGCGATGGACGTCAGCCGACACATTACAGTCGATAAGATAATTGGGAAGATGGTTTTGCAGGGAGTTGATTTTTCGAAGTCTGTGTTGTTGACGACTGGAAGGCAGGCTTCCGACATGGTTTTGAAGGCCGCGAGGGTGGGTATCCCCATAACCGTTTCGTTGAGGGGGCCGATTTTCTCGGGTCTTTACGCCGCTTTGAAGACCGGCGTGACCATGGTCAGCACCGTCAGGGGCAGGGGGTTGACGGTCTACTCCAGCCCCGAAAGAATAATAGGGGCCGAGCAAAAAATGATCGTCAAGTGAAATATCTTGTCCGAGCAAACCCGCGCAGTCCTCAAAGTGTTCGGAATAAATGTGACGAAGTTTGAGGAAGCGGTGCAGAGCCTTGAAGCATCGCCGACAGCTGATAACATGCGGAACTACGTCGATGCGCAGAGTCAGTTGTTGGAGAGCTTCGTCCAACTGATGAACGTTGTTTCCGAACTGATGAGCAGAGGTGCTTCGGCTTCTCGCAGGGCCTCGACTGCGGGTGGGTAAAACGCTTAAATCAGGTAGAATGGTAGCTGGAGGTGGAACCGCTGTTTGAGCCGTAGAAAAATGACAGGCTTTCCCACCCTCGTAACCGTCGACGAAGCCCTTTCAACACTCTTCGACAAAACAAAAATCCACGAACCCATCGTCGAAAACGTCCCCCTCGAAGAAAGCCTCGGAAGAATATGCGCGGAGGACGTTCTTTCGCCGGTCAACGTTCCATCCTTTGACAGGAGCGCCGTCGACGGATACGCCGTGAAAGCCGTGGATACCTTCGGCGCGTCGCCGACCAACCCGGTGACCCTTTCGATAGCAGGGTCATCTCACGCGGGCATGAAAAAGGACGAGATTCCGGAAATCGGGAGCGGTCAGGCGGTGGAGATTTACACGGGAGCCGCGATACCCGTCGGCGCGGACGCCGTCGTCATGGCTGAATACGTCAGAAAACATGGAGACGGATTTGTGGAGGTTATTCGTCAGGTTCATCCCTTTCAGAATGTTTCGAGGGTTGGTGAAGATTATCGCGTGGGTGATGTGGTGGTTGAGAAAGGTGTCCGGATTAGGTCGTGGCACATCGGCGCGTTGGCCTCTCTGAACATAACCCGTGTTCCCGTATACAGAAAGCTTAGGGTTGGTGTTTTGAGCACGGGCGGCGAGCTCGTCGAACCGGGTGAAAAGGTTGAGGAAGGTCAGGTTGTCAATAGTTCGAAGCCGATGCTCAAAGCTTTGGTGATTGAGAACGGTTGTGATGCTGTCGACCTTGGAACGGTTGAAGATGAGCTGGATGTGGTTGCTTCGCGTATAGCCGAGGGTTTGAAGAAATGTGACATGCTGATAGTTACGGGTGGGACGAGCATCGGTGAACGGGATGTTGTTCCCGAGGCGGTTAACAGGGTGGGGGAGCCGGGAGTTGTTTTTCACGGGGTGAGGATAAGGCCTGCGAAGCCGACGGGAGCCGGCGTCGTAGATGGTAAGCCGGTCTTCATGCTTTCAGGTTATCCGGTTTCGGCGATGATAGGGTTCACGCTCTTCGTCAAACCTCTTATCGAAAAGGCCTACAACCAAAGACCAGCCATCCCACACAAAATAAGGGCACGGCTGACCAGACGCGTTCCCAACCAAAGCCTAACCCGTTCGTTCGTCAGAGTCAAGGTTGAAAAAACGGCTACAGGGTTCGTGGTGGAGCCGCTGATGCTGACCGGCTCGGGCCTTCTTTCGACGCTCACCAAAGCCAACGGCATACTCGTAGTCCCGGAAAACGTGGAGGGATACGACGAAGGCGAAGAGGTGGAGGTGGAGCTTCTCGACCACGGGCTCTGAAGGTGAGTAATTGGCCACGGTTTTCCATTCCCTCGTCACCGTCGAAGAGGCCCTTGAACTCGTCGACAAATCCCTCGGCGACCTCAAACCACTCGGCACCGAGAAAATTCCTGTAACACGGGCGCTCGGCAGAACACTCGCCGAAAACGTCCTCGCCCACACTTCGGCCCCGCCTTTCGACAGGTCAACGGTCGACGGCTACGCGGTCAAAGCATCAGACACATACACCGCTTCCGAGGAAACACCCGTCATCCTCGAAGTGGTCGGAAAGGCCGTGGTCGGCGTCCCCTTCGAAGGCGACGTCGTCGAAGGAAAATGCGTCGAAATAGCGACGGGGGCCGTGGTTCCGAGGGGGGCCAACGCCGTGGTTATGGTCGAGTTCACGAAGAAGCTGGCCGACGGAAAAATCCTCGTCTACAGGCCTGTTTCACCCAACGAAAACATCGCCCAAACAGGTTCAGACGTCTCCGCCGGCGACACCGTTTTGAGAAAAGGCACCGTCATCACGCCGAGGGAAATAGCCGTTCTCACGTCCGTCGGGTTGAAAGAAGTCGTCGTCTACAGGAAGGTAAGAGCCGCAGTTTTTTCGACGGGGGACGAAATCATCGAATCCGGGGCTGCTCTCCCCATCGGCAAAATATACGACGTCAACGGCCCGACTTTGACGGCGATGATGCAGGAGCTGGGCGCGGAGGTGGATTTTATGGGGATACTGCCCGACGACTACGGCTTGATGGTGGCAAAGATCGGTGAAGCTCTTCGGTCTGGCTATGACATCGTGGTTACTTCGGGAAGCACTTCGGCCGGGTTCGGCGACATCGTCTACAGAATATTCAGGGAGTTGAGCGGGGGCAAGGTGCTGGTTCATGGCCTACGCGTCAAGCCCGGAAAGCCAACGGCCTTGGCGGTTGCCGGTGGAAAGCTTTTGGTGGGGCTGCCCGGGTTCCCGCTTTCCGCGATGATGGTTTTCCAGAAGCTCGTCAAACCAATCGTGGAAACGCTATCTGGCATCAACCCGAAAACCACGAGAACGGTCAAGGCACGCCTCGCACTCCGTGTCGAAGCCGGCAAAGGAAAGCTCGAAATGATACCCGTCCAAATAATCAACACGGAGAAAGAAGTCGTCGCCTACCCTCTCCTCGGCCAATCCGGCTCAACACACATCCTTTCCATCGCCGACGGAATCCTCGAAGCACCCGAAAACAGAGAATTTTTCGACGAAGGAGAAGAAGTCGAAATAGGCCTTCTCTCCGAACGGATAAGGCCGCCGGAGCTGGTGGTAATCGGAAGCCATTGCCCGGGAGTCGACCTACTTCTTGACGAGATGAACATCGCCGACGTTAAGGTTGTGAACGTCGGGTCGGTCGCCGGTTGGCACGCCGTCAAAAGCGGCGAGGCGGACATAGCGGGCACACATCTCCTCGACGAAAAAACAGGCGTCTACAACGCCTACATGCTTGAACGGCTTGGGTTGAAGGGGAAAGCGGTGTTGGTGCGCGGCTACGGAAGACGGATTGGGTTTGTGACACAGAAAGGCAACCCGAAAGGCCTTCAAACCTTCGAAGACCTGCTACGAGGAGACGTGATGATGGTCAACAGGGTCAAAGGCTCTGGAATACGAACCTTCATCGACATCAAGCTCGCCGAAATCGGCGTAAAAGACCCGGTAAAACATATCCGCGGATACGACTACGAAGTCAGAACACATACGGGAGTCGCGGCGGCGGTCGCTCAGGGAAGGGCAGACGTCGGAATAACCCTTGAAGCGGTTGCCAGACAACAAGACCTCGAATTCATCCCGCTGGCCGAAGAACTCTACGACTTCGCCGTCCCCAAACAACGTCTCACAAAGAAAACCGTCGAAAAATTCATCCAAACACTTTCGAACAAAACATTCCAAGAAAAGCTAAAACAAACCCTGCCCGGCTACAGGCCGCTGACCGAAACGGGGACAGTTGTCGAAGGATGACCCGCAGCAACCGCTTGGTCGTTCCCAAAACCATCTCACCCGAAGAACTGCTCAACAACTTGGACGAATACGTCATCCTCGACGTCAGAAGACTTGTGGAATACAAGGCCGGACACATACCCAAAGCCCTTCCATGCTCTTTTTCCAACTTCATCAAACTCGTCGGCGTAGCCCTTTACCCGGCCGAAGCCGAACGTATAGCCGTCCTCCTGTCTGAACTCGGCGTCCAAACCGACACCCACATAATCCTCTACGACAACTTCTACGGCCGTCACGCAGCACGCGTCGCCTACACACTCGAGCTCCTCGGATTCACGGAAATCAGCCTCCTCGAAACAACATTCGACGAATACGTCGCACGGAAACATCCAATCACAACAGACAAACCAAACATCACACCATCCCCGAGGCCTTCGCTGTCATACAACGAGCAGCTCCTCATCGACAGAGATGAAATGACGCGGACGATAGCTGAATGGAACGGTACGACAGCGTTGGTCGACACAAGAGACCCGTTCGACTACGGTTACGGCCACATCCCAAAAGCTGTCAACATACCTTGGCACATCGTGCATAAACCAAGCGGGCTTTTCAACCTCGACGCCGTCCGGAAAGCAGCGGCCGACAACAACATAACATCCGACAAACGTCTGATTTTCTACTGCGAAGAGGGGACGAGCTCATCCCTCACCATGTACGCTTTCCGAAAGGCGGGATACGTTAACAGCCACACATATCTCGCATCATACCCCGACTGGCTCAACAGGCCAAAATAGCTATTGAAAATTTTTAAGCGACTGATTGAATGATGTGAACAAGATGGCTTCAGCCGACCAGAAGCATCCGCCCAAACTCATCACATCTGTCAAAACAGTCAACGCGAAGATTTTCCCGGCCACGAAATACGTTGACCCAAGAGTCTGCAACATCGTGGTGGTGGCGACCGACGAGAACGGGCTTCCGGTTGAGGGATGCAGCGTTTCCTACAGCTGCCAAATTGGACAGATGGACAAACATTCCTACACGACGACCGACCGAAACGGCCTCGCCCTCGCCTCCTACTATTCCTACAAAACAGGAAAAGACGTCGTCAAAATCAAGGTTACGAAAGACGGTTACGTGCCCGCCGAAGCCGAGGCAGAGGTTGAAGTGGTAGCCACCGCGACCCCCCTCAAAGTGGTCAACACACCCCAAAAAGGGGAAATCTTCCTGAACGGCCAGAAAATCGGTGAAGGATTCGCCGAATACGTGATATCGTCGCCAGGTATTTACTTCGTCAGCTGGGGAGAGCTGGAAGGATATGAGCCGCCGAGCCCGGTCAAGCTCTACATCAACCCCGATTTCTCCGTAGAGCCGGTTTCGATAGAGGGTAAGTATGTTTCGTTGAATGAGAAGAGGGAGTTCGTCGACCTCAGCGTCTTCGTCTGCATAACGTTCGACGACTCCAGCGGCGTTCCCAACCCCGTTCCCGACGCTCCCGTCACCCTCGGCGACGGGCAGACAGCGGTGACCGATAAATCAGGATTCGCAAAATTCAAGGTAAAAGCCAACTACGGCCCGTTGAAAATCAGGGCCAAACATCCCAACCTCTACGAATACTATCAGGAAGCGGAAGTGAACATCGGGACGAAAGATGTTCACGTAAACCTCGACTTTGGGATATTCTTCGGCGGAGAAGCGGTCGTGGGTTTGGAGATTTAGGGCGGCTTGGATCTAAGGGAGTTGGCGATGTTGTCGAGGTCGATCGTGGCGAAATCAATGAGCAGCGGGTCGTCGGCCACAGTTCCCAAGATGTCTTCGTTCACCATCTTGTAGTAGGCACCGCATCTGTCGCACAACTCTATCTGGAAGTAAGGTTCTTCGACGGGTTTTTTGAAACGGAGAGAGTTTGGATCGGTGTTGCCGCATGTCGGGCAGTAGAAGAAATCAACCCGCGCCACGTGGCCGCATGCCGAACATAGCATATGGCGGAACCCTCCGCGGTATATTCCGAGTATGTAGTTCCTGCCACATGTGAGGCATGACCTTACGTAGGTGGGTGTTTGAGTCCGCGAATTTTTTTGGTTGATGGTTTTGAGAAGCGGCTGCAGCGGCGTTAGAACGATGTGGGTCAGCACTTCGGTTTCGACTGTTGGGGTTACGCTTTCCACGATGCCGAGAGCTGATTCGAGGAGCTGACGGCCGTAGGCCGGGTTTGCTTTGAGGTTTTCCAGTATACGCTCGACCTCTCCGTCGATGGAACCTTTCTCCAGCAACTTAACGAACACCTCAGCCAACAACTCCGAAAAAACGCCGTAGTCGATGCACTCCAAAACCTCTTCATCCAACAACGGCCTATTCCCCTTCTGAATCGATGACGCAACCTTTTCCGCGAACCCCGGCATCACCAACCGCGATAGGTTAACTTTCTCAGCCACCTCATTCCTCGCCTCGATCAAAAGGGTGGCGAACCGCATTATTTCGTGGGTTGTTTCGAGCCTTTTTAGCCGCGCAGTCAACACGCTCATCTTGTGTTGGGTGTTGGTCTTTTCTGATAAGGTTTTTTATATAACGGCGTTTTAAAACACTTTTGGTTGAATACAAAAGTTTATGTATATACAAGAAATGAAATCATTCACAAAAGATGAGTCAAACCATCACCATCAAAAGAAGAGACTTCCTCAAGGCTGCAACATCGGGAACAACAGCCCTCACAACCCTGTCTCTCACCGGCATCAGCATCAAGTCTGCGAGAGCACTACCGCCAACAAAAGCCAAACTGCTCGAAGGCCAGAAGATACCGAGCGTCTGCCCCTACTGCGCAGTTGGATGCACCGTGATCGGCACGGTCGTCGACGGCCGTGTCGTCGACGTGGCTCCAGACCTCGAAGCACCGCACACCGAAGGAACGCTCTGCTCCAAAGGACAGGCGTCGATGATGTTGTTGCCGCAGTACAACCCCTACCGGCTACGACGGCCTTTGATGAGAACCAACCCACGCAAAGGCGAGAACGAAGACCCCATGTGGCGTGAAATCACATGGGAAGAAGCATTCCGGATAATCATCGAGAAGTAC
>JANWZT010000089.1 GCA_025054515.1 Candidatus Caldarchaeum sp. | reverse complement strand
ATTGGTCGACTTGTCAAACCCGTTGCAGTTGTTTGACTGGCGAGGCATTTTGATCGGGTTTGTGTGGAAGCAAACTCCTTTCATGACTTTGATAATTTTGAGCGGGTTTTTGATGATTCGCGACAGCTACATCGAGGCGGCGAGAGTCGCCGGAGCAGGGCACGCCAACATTCTTCTCCGAATTCTACTTCCGATGGCGAGGGCCAACATCGCCATAGCCTTCATCCTAACTTTCGCGTCGAACCTAAGCACTTTCACGCTTCCCTACATGCTGATAGGAGGAGCCAAGCCCACCACGATCACGGTCGACATGGCACACCGCGTAACCCTATTCGGCGACTGGGGAACCGCCAACGCACTCGGCGTAATATCCTACGTCATGGTCGGATTCTTCTCCGTATATTATTTGCGAGAGATGACCAAGAGGGGCATCTATGAGCGTTAAAAGGAAAGCTTTGATCCAATCGGTTAAGCTGGTCGCCCTCGTCCTAATCTTCTGGTGGATATTGACGCCGTTCGTCAGCCTCGTCCTCTGGTCAGTCGCCATCAGATGGTACTGGCCCAACCCAATCCCACAGGAATTGGGAATGGATTACTGGCTTGAAGCGCTTGGGCTGAGGAAAGGATACGCCATCGGAGCCGTCAGCATCGTCGACGCCTTCTGGAACAGCGTAACCATCGCCCTCATCGTAACTCCTCTGACTCTGGCGATATCCCTTCCAACCAGCTACGCCCTCGCCCGGTACAGAATACCATACAAACCCGCATTGATCTTTCTATTCTTGATGCCCCAAGCCTTCCCACTACAGCCCGTCTACATCAACCTCATGAGAATTTTCTACTCCCTAGACCTCGTCGGAACGATCCCCGGAGTAGTTATTGCACACGTCGTCCCCAGCCTCGTCTTCGCGATCTGGATAAACACCGCCACCTTCAAAGCCATACCACCGGTCCTCGAAGAAGCCGCGCGAATGAGCGGCGCATCATCCATAACCACCTTCTTCAGAGTAACCTTCCCGCTGGCCACGCCCGGAATCCTCGCCAGCAGCGTATTCGTTTTCCTCTACTCGTTCGACGAATTCATGGGAACGTTCTTCATCGGGTTGCCGTCGGTCGTCACCCTTCCGATGCTGCTCTACAGCGCGAGCGGCTACAACATGCAGTTCGCGTCGGCAACAGCCATAGTTCTGCTGCTTTCAAGCATCGTCTTCATGCTTTTCCTCGAAAGGTTTCTCAAGCCAGAATATCTCGGAAGAATCGGGTAGGGCTGGGGGTGGTGGGACTTGAACCCACGGTCTTCGGGTGACGCCTCACGACCAGAACATGTGACCTGGAGCCCGACGCCTTGGCCTTGCTCGGCTACACCCCCCAAACCACCAACGGAAAAACTTCCTTAAGATTGTTTCTATCTCAAGACCTTGAATTTTCAAAGAACCTATATAGGTTGTATTCGTTCAGAAATTCTTCGACCTTGTCCTTCAACGGGTTTTCGTACGGTCCTTTTACATGGCCTCCGCCGACGAGGTAGATGTGGTCTGCTATCATGGATGCTTCGACAGGGTCGTGGGTTACGTAAACCATCGGCGTGGACAGTTTTTTCAACAACCGCCAGTAGAAGATTTTGTTGACGAAATCCATGCCGGAAGTTGGTTCATCCAGCAGCAGAAGCCGCGGCCGTTTCATCATCACCACAGCGAGGTTAACAATCTGGTTCTCGCCCTGCGAAAGCGCGGTTTTCGCGACGATTTCCTCTAAACCGAACATCCGAACGACCTCCCGATCATCGACTCCAAACCTTGCGGCGAAATATCGTAGAAGCTTTGCGGGGCTGAGGGGTATCCGTACCGGCTCCTGCGGGAGATAGCCGATTTCGCGTTCTCGGGGATGGAGGCCGGTAATGTCTTTTCCATCGAGACGAAGCCTGCCTCTAACGGGCTTCAACAACCCCGCAAAACATTTGAGCAAGGTCGATTTCCCCGTCCCGTTCCGGCCCAGCAGCACAACTTTGCCGTCGGCCTTCAGGTAATCGACTGAAATTCTGAAATTCTTTCTCATCACTTCAACGTCAAGAGCCTCGAACATTTTCATCTCACCCCAGCCTTTCGCGAAATCACATACAGAACGGTGCTGAAAAGCAACCCCGTCACGGCCAATATAAGGGAGAAGAGAACGGCGGCAGCTGCTCCTCCACGGTTGAAGAGCTCAAACAGATAAACACCAACGGTCAAAGGCCTGTTCGCAACAATCAAAAACGCCCCCAGCTCCGAAAAACACCGAAGCCACATCAAAATAATGGACGCGACCACGCCCAGCGAAGACGCTCTGACATGTAACCCTATTATCTGTAGGTCGTTGAGTCCAAGGGGTTGGAGAAACTCGTCGAGCGATTTTTGCGTCGACGCGAAGGCCGAAATGAGCGAGCCCGTTCCGATGGGCAGCGATACGATTATCATGGCGACTATGATGGCGGGAGCCGTGTCCACTATGCCAAATCTGGTGAAGAGGGGGAGGAGCAGCAGGCCGATGGCGGTGTGAGGTATCGCGGTGGAAAAGGTTAGCACGGGGATTATGCCCCCGATTTCACGCCTGCTTGCGTAAAAGGCGAGAAGAAGGGCCGCCGGCAGCCCGGCGAGCGTTGCGGCGGTAGAATAGGCCATGGTGTTGAAGAGAGGTGTGAAAAAATCCGCAGGAAACGAAAGGCCCGGATACAGAAACCCCGGAACAGTCAAGACAAGAAGATAGAAAACGGCCAGCGACAAGACAACATACCGTAGACGTCCAGACGCCATCAATTCACCCCTCTCACAAAGCCGTACTTGCCCACATCGATTCTGTCCAGCAGCCGAAGCAGCCTATCACCGTCCTCCGAAAAAGATACCGCGATCGCTTCAAGCTTTACAACTTTAATTTCACCCGTAGCCAGCTCGACGACGATTTCGACAGACGGTGTTTTATCAAATCGAGCATATTCAGGTAATTCGAAGACTTTGTAGTCTTTGCCGAAGTTGCGCGTGACCACAAAAGGCGTGTGCGCGAAGATGCAGTCTACGGCGCCTGCTTCCAGAAGCGAGGCAACGATGTCGAGGTTCGGTCTCATGTAGAAACGGCCTGACGGAGATATGTTCGAAACAACAATCTTGAGAGACGAGCCGTCGACGATGTAGCGTATGTTGAGGCTTCTTTCCAATTCCTCTTTGAGGCCGAGTTTTTCACGTTCAGAAATCAGGTACATAGCGGCGAGAGCTCTGTATCCGATGGGGGCTTGGTTCGGGTCGGCTAACCCGATTCGAGAGGTGACAAGAGCGTCGAGGCCGTTGAACCCTTGTCGACAGACGAACACGAGCCCGTAGGTTCCTATGGTTTTTTCAGCCCGGTATGCGAGGGATTTTTTCAGCTCAACGTCCACGGACAGAAAAAGGTCGGGCCTCCTGCCGGCTTTGATCAAGTTGGCCGCGAAAACGCTCCCATGCACTTGGACATCAACGTTCATGTCGGCGAGTTTGACAAGCTCGTCGGAAACGCCCGCAAGGGTCGGAGCGGAATAAACTAGCACAGTTTTCCGCGGGCTGGGAACTAAGACGAGCGACGCACCTACCACCAATAGTGTGAGGGCCGCTGCCAGCGCAAAGATGACGAGGCTGCTGATTTTACCCATCGATGCCGCATATTTGAAGTCCTAATTTAAATACATGTTCTTGAGACTTCACATCGGTGAACATCGGAATTGATAAAATTAACCATCGACGAGAAGGTGTTCGAAGTACATCCCAGCCGGCTTGAACTACTCGACGCGGTGATGAGGACCGGAAGCATTTCAGCGGCATGTGAATCCGTCGGTGTCAGCTACCGAACCGCTTTGAACTGGCTGAAAGAACTAAAAACAAAGACCGGCGCCAGCATCGTCCATTCGACCCGCGGAGGAAAAACCGGCGGCAAAACAGAGCTGACGGAAACCGGTCAAAAACTCGTCGAACAATACTACTCCATCCAGTCGACGCGTCGTCCCGGCTTCGTCAAATCCTTCATCGAAATGAAGATGAGCGCCAGAAACGTTCTGTCGGGCAGTGTCAAAGAGGTTGTCGAAGGCGAAATACTCAGCATGGTTGACGTCGAGCTCGAAAGTCGTCAGGAAATAAAATCGGTCATCACGACCGACAGCCTGAAACGTCTCATGATAAAGCCGGGCGACAAAATACTGGTAATCGTCAAGGCGACCGAAGCTTTGCTGATGAAGCCATAAATGGCCGCCGGCACACGGCTTTCGCGAGGGGTCTCCCACCTCACTAGTGCCGTGCGGATGGGGCTTAGCTTCCGGGTTCGGCTGAGACCGGGCGTTTCCCCCATCCTATGACCGGCGCCAACGCTACTATTTCTGAGCTTTATTTAAATCTGTCACGCTATGCCAAGCAACTTGGGCTGCATCATTATGAACAAAGCCAACCCGACGACGGCCAACATCGTGAAAAGGAATGCGAGCACATAGGCGAAGGTCGAGAAAACGTCCCAAAGCCTCGTCTTCTTTAGTTTAACCATGGGAATTGGGTTATTTCCGATGGGAAAAATTTTTCGCCCACTGCCAAATCATCATTTAGTGACGTCGACAACATCACTTCCCAATATTCGCAGAAGCTCCGTAACAGAAATTTTTAGTAGAGAACTGTCTGTGCCACCTGAAGCATAGACCACGTCGTTGCGGAGCAAAGACACATCGATGAAGGTTTTCAGCTTTCTCAAATGGCCGAAGGGAGGCACGCATCCAACATTAAACCCCGTCGATTCCAGCACCTCGTCAGGGGAAGCAAGTCTGACCGGTTCACCAACAACTCTCGAAAACTTTTTCAAATCGATGCGTTTATCACCTGCTAAAACCACCACGTATGTTTTCGACCCCCTAAGCACGATGCTTTTCGCGATTTGGTTAACGGATGTGTTAACTGCGGCGGCAGCCGACTCTGATGTCTTCGCCTGCTCAGGGAGTAGCTCCACAAACTCGGCGTCAATCTTCCTAGATTCGATGAATCGTTTCAAAGAAACTGCCAACTCCTGACAACATTGTCGGCACATGTTGAAAAACTTTTGTTGGTGGTATTTTCTGAAGAGGCTTGACAATTCAAAGAGCGTAACGTTTAAAAACAACGAAGC
>JANWZT010000088.1 GCA_025054515.1 Candidatus Caldarchaeum sp. | reverse complement strand
CAAGCCGGAGGAAAGGCTTCGTCACGTCGCCGAATTCGCATCCTTGACCGAGGACGAGAAAAGAGCTGTGTTGACCGGCGGCCTTGATTTGGCCACCGCAAGCAGGATGATTGAAAACGTCATAGGGATTTTTCCGTTGCCTCTGGGGATAGCGACCAACTTCCTCATAAACAAAGTGGACTATCTGGTTCCGATGGCCGTCGAAGAGCCTTCGGTTGTAGCCGCCGCTTCCAACGCGGCGAAGATGGCCCGTGACGGTGGGGGGATTTTTTCTTTTCAAGCGGCGCAGTTGATGATTGGGCAGGTTCAGCTGGTCGATGTGGTGAACCCTTACTCGGCGAAGATGGAGATACTACGGAACAAGGATGAGATTTTGGCGAAGGCGAACGAGAAAGACCCGGTACTCGTGAGCTTGGGCGGAGGCGCAAAAGACGTTGAGGCCCGTGTCCTCGAAACATCTCTCGGGCCCATGGTCGTGGTTCATCTCATCGTGGATGTCAGGGACGCGATGGGCGCGAACGCCGTCAACACCATGTGCGAAGCCGTGGCGCCTCTTCTCTCGAAGCTGAGTGGTGGAAAATTTAGGCTCCGAATCATCTCAAACCTCGCTGACAAGAGGATCGCGAGGGCTTACACGCGTGTTCCAGCCGAATCGGTGGACGGCGTCGAAGTGGCGAAAGGAATTGTCGAAGCTTATCATTTTGCGAAAGCCGACCCATACAGGGCTGCGACACACAACAAGGGGATTATGAACGGAATCGACGCGGTCGCGATAGCCACGGGTAACGATTGGAGGGCTTTGGAGGCTGGGGCCCATGCATACGCCGCCCGCACGGGAAAATACGAGCCTTTGACCGTTTGGGAGCAGACGCCCGAAGGAGACCTTCTGGGCGTTATCGAGCTTCCTCTCGCGGTAGGCATAGTGGGCGGCGCGGTGAAAACAAATCCTGTCGCAAAAGCCTGTCTGAAAATCCTCGGAGTCAAAACGGCGAAAGAGCTCGCCGAAGTGATGGCGGCCGTTGGCCTTGTCCAGAACCTCGCGGCTCTTAGGGCGTTGGCCGCTGAAGGGATTCAAGCGGGCCACATGTCGTTGCATGCGAAGAACATCGCTGTGATGGCCGGAGCGGTGGGCGATGAAATCGACGTCGTCGCCGAAGAGATGGTGCGGCAGAAAACCATCCGTGTCGATAAGGCTCAAGAAATCCTCGCCGAAATTAGGGCCCGCCGCCGTCTCTGAAAGACCGACGCCACCTTTCCGGGTCGAACCTTTTCTCCATCTTGTCCATCTCTTTCGCAACCGATTTTTCGAGGTCGACGCCGAACCTGTTGGCGAGCTGCACGAACAAAGTAAGCGCTTGGGCGAATTCGCTTTCGATGTCTTCACCGGGGGATGAATGGCCCAAGTCATTCCTTTTGTATCCTTCTTTCTCCAGTATGAAACGGCCGATTTCCGTCAATTCTTCGAAGAGATGAGCGTAGATAAGTGATTCGCGGAAGTTCTCCCATCCTCTCGCCTTCTCGAATTCATCTACCTTTTTCTGAAGTTCACGGATATTCATGGTATAGGCCTCAGAGGAAAAGCTGTAGATGTGGTACGCCGTCGATGTAGATGATGCAGTCGGGTCTGGCGTATCCGTGTTTGACCGCGGCTGAAACCGCTTTTTCGCCGAGCAGGTTGATGATTGTTCCCAGCTTGAAATATTCGACGAGGTCCTCGTCAACGACCAAAACGCCCTTGTAAAAGGATTCCGCGACTTCGACGGAAAATCCCGACGACAGCTTTAGCTTTGTGCCGAGGAGAAATTCATCGCACGCCGCCACGACGACTTCACCTGTTTTCGACCGATGCGTTTTGACCCAGCATTTCCCGATGAAACCTGTTTTAGATTCTTCGGACAGGGTTTTTCGCCCCACATGCGTCGCATACCAGAAAACGGAACCGTTTTTCGCTGACGATGCGTGTGTCTATGCCGTTGCAGACGGGGCATTTGACGAATTCTTTGACGTAGAGGTCGATGAGTTTTCCGGCTTCGTCGTGGGTCATTTTGCCCTGTATCAACAGCTTGTCTTCTGAAATCGAGCCGGCGCGTCCAGTTTCCTTGAGGAGGAACCGTGCAAGATGCGCGGGTTCCCTGTTGAGTGTTTTGGCTAACTGGCCAAGGTTGGTAAGAACCGTGTTTTTAGCGTCGATTACGAGATGCGGCCTCACTTCAAGAACTCTGTCGCCGACACTTGAAATCTGTTTGCTCGCCTTCGAAAGGGCGTTGTCCAACAGCATCAAGTAGAAATCTTTGCTCGCCAGGTCGAAGCTCACTCCATCTACGGTTCGTATCCGTTATTAAAAAGTTTGAAACCATGTATAAAAAAGAGCGATGATCCTTACGGATGGTTTGACGGCGGCGTTTTGGGTGAAGGACGTTTCCATGGACGAGGACGGTATGAAGCGCATCGCAACGGCTGAAGCCATGATGCCCGTTCTGGCAACCCTGCGGAAAAAATACGAACGAGAAAGGCCTTTCGACGGGTTTAGGCTGTCGGCGTGTCTTCACGTGACGAAGGAGACCGCGGTTCTCTGCCGTGTTCTCCGCGCGGGGGGAGCGGATGTGGCTTTGTGTGCTTCAAACCCTTTGAGCACGCAGGACGATGTAGCGGCCGCGTTGGCCGTCGAAGGCTTCAAAGTCTACGCCTTCCGCGGAATGACCGCACAGCAGTACTACACGGCGATAGGCCGGGCCCTGTCGCACGGGCCGGACATGACGGTCGACGACGGAGCAGACCTCGTAACATCCATCCACAAACTTTCCCGCGGAATGTCCGACGAATCAGTTAGCTACGTCAAACAAGGCCTCGACGAAATCATGCCCCAAGTTTCGAAGATAATCGGCGGAACCGAGGAGACAACGACGGGCGTTTTGAGGATAAGGGCCCTCGAAAAAGAGGGGCTGCTTCTCTACCCTGTCATCGCCGTGAACGATGCTTTGTCGAAGAGTCTTTTCGACAACCCTCTTGGTACGGGTCAGTCGGCTCTTGACGGTGTGCTGAGGGCTACGAACGTTTTGGTCGCGGGGAAGACCGTGGTCGTTGCTGGGTTTGGAAGGGTGGGTAGCGGAATAGCCGAAAGGGCTAAAGGGCTGGGGGCGAGGGTTGTCGTTGTCGAGCCCGACCCGGTCAAAGCCCTGCAGGCATACATGAACGGTTACATGGTAATGTCCATGGAGCGAGCCGCCGGACTCGGCGACATATTCATCACCGCGACGGGCAACATCGACGTGATCAGGATTGAACATTTCATCAAGATGAAGGACGGAGCCATCCTCGCCAACGCCGGCCACATGGACGTCGAAATAAACAAACAAGATTTGCAAAGCATCGCCGAAAAAGTTGAAACCGTCCGCGAAAACGTCGCCCTTTACAGGCTGCACGACGGGAGAAAAATTTTCCTCCTCGGCGACGGAAGGCTGGTCAACCTCGTCTGCGCTGAAGGCCATCCGTCCGAGGTGATGGATTTATCGTTCGCTTTGCAGGCAGAGTCGCTGCGGTACATCGCCGAAAACCATCAACGCCTCGAGAAAAAAGTCATCCCAGTCCCCGCTGAAATCGACCGGACGGTGGCGGCCCTCAAGCTACAGTCCTTCGGCGTCGAACTGGAAAAACTGACACCCAAACAGATGGATTACCTTAAGAGCTGGGCTGCCGGAACTTGAGAAAAAAAGAGCAGGGCCCTCGCGTCATTTTCTTAGAAGTCGAAGTGGCGGGCGATGGGTTTGACGCAACGGTCAAAGCCGTGAGAACCGCTGGTTATCTGTCGAAGGTTTTCCGCGGACGGGAAAAAAATCTTCTCAAAAGTTTTTTGAAGGCCCTGGATGAAGTCGATTTGTTGGTTACGTGGGGCGGCGGAGAAAAGGATTTGCCTATTTTGACGGCGAAAGCGTTTCGGCTGGGCCTTGACCCTTCCCCTCTCTACGAAGTGTTCCACCTCGACCTCAAGCAGTTTTTCGAGAAAATTTTCGCGACGCAAGATACAGACGTCGAAAAGGCCTCCGAAATCATCGGCGTGAAGAAACGCGTAGGCAAAGCTGAAGCGACGGCCGCTGTTTTTGAAAGGCTGAAGCCGGTTTTGCGTACCGTGAGGCCTGAGCTTGCTCTTTAGTACCATTTGTCTTTGAGTCCGACGATGTAGGCGAAGCCGTTTGTCGCGAGGTGCATGAAGACCGTGAAAACGAAGAGTGCTGCGATGATGGAGGCGTCGAGCCATTTTGGAAGTCCTGTCAATAGATGGACGAGCAGGAGCGCGGCTGCGAGGAAACCTGTTTGGTCGAGCACCGGGGCTGGGCTTCCCTGTTTCAGGCCCATCCGGCGTTTGAAAAACGCGCCGACGATGTCGCCGACCATCGCTCCCAGCGAAAGAAGAAAGACCTCCAGCAGGCTGAAAAGCCAAGGAAAGAGGAAATTCATGGCCGCTCCCACGGCGAACCCCGCCGAAACGCCTGAAACCAAGCCTTCAAATGTTTTGCCGTCGCCGAGAATTCTGCGGCCGTCGGGGAAATTTTTCCCCCCGTCGATTGGGGTTGCTTTTTTCAGCAGTTTGACGGCGACGACGGGCGTGGCGTTGGAGACGTAGGCGGGAAAAACATATCCGAGACCGTGTAAAAAACTGTTAACATCCATCGGACTTTCGAAGACCTTTCCACGAAATAAAGGTGTTACGGAGACGTTTTATACACGCGGCCTCGATATGGGCTTGAAGACGATGGTCGAGCTACGTCTCTACAGCTACGGCCCGAAAACATCGGTCACCCACATGGGCAGGGTCGTCGAAATCGGGCCCGACGTTTTCATCGCAGCAGAGGGGGCGGGTACTTTTGAAGGGGTGTCGGTTGAGCGGAAGATCAGCAAGCTTCTGTCCGAGGGGAAAGACATCGCCAAGACCGCGGCGAAAATCCACCGAGAATCAACCCGCCGAGGCCACGCATCTATGACGACAAGCCTCCACCTCCAGATGGAAGTTTCGGAATGCAGCCGCGCCCTCTCGATGCTGCTGGTGGCGCCGCCTTTCGGCTCATACCTCCAAGAATCGCAGCGTAGAGCAGCCGTAACCCATTCATCACTCGTAACACCTCGGATAGAAGATGAAAAACACCGTAGAATTTTCACGGAAACAGCGCACA
>JANWZT010000087.1 GCA_025054515.1 Candidatus Caldarchaeum sp. | reverse complement strand
AAGGAGCACTCTGTAGAGCATTGGAAGATTTATCGACAAAACCCCTCTACCGATGACATAAATCCTTGAATTGAAACGGTATTTGACGATCGGCGTCAGACTCAAAAAAACGTATTCCACGTCTAATTGGCTTTGCTGTGATAAATATGATAGTACGCGTTCAGCTCCTCCTCGCCCTAAGTTTTCTGTGATGATGAGCACTTTCATGCTGAAAAAAGAAAAAATCCGCCCACATATTATTTTTCTTGCGCGATCGGTTGAGGAAATTTTATTGGATTAAAGTAGTTTTTTGATTTTTTTGAGGAATTTCGGATAAGCTGTCGGGTGGTCGAATATCCATGAGTTTATTCCGCTGATTTTCACGGGCTCGGTTTCTAGAACTTCGAAAATTTCGTGTTGGGGAAAAACTTTGACGTAGTGTTTGGGGTCTTTCATCAAAAGGATGCGTCGGTATTCGATTTCGTGGACATGGGTCACTGGAGTGCCGGATGTTTTTTCAACCCGTTCGATGAGGTGTTGGATATCGTTGAGGCTGAGGTTGTTTTGTTTGCCGCGTTTTTTCCATTCGGCGACGCATGCGTGGAAGAAGCCCATGACGTCGTCGAGGTATGGTTTTCCGCCGTTGAAGTAGAGAATGACGATGGGGTGTGTGAGCCATCCTTTGAGGCCGTCGTTGATGAGGCCGAGTTTTCGGAGGAAAGCGTTTATCACTTGTTTGGCTTCGACACGTTGTTTTCCGAGGCGGAGGTCGTCGAGAACTGCTGCAGATTTAGCCCAATCAACGTAGGGCCTGAATATCTGCATATATCCTATCACATGGCTGGTGTTTTTTCTAAAATAGGTTTGGGAAGAAGGGGATGATTTTGTGGTTGACGAGGGCGAGCCAGAGTAGTCCGCCGAGGGATGTGTTGATGTACGGCAGTGTCCAGTAGACGCGGTTGATGTCCTGTTTGAAGAATAGTACGGAGATTGGGATGGCTGGGTAGATGAAGACGAGGAAGCTGAGGGGGTGGTAGTTGGTGAGCGTGATGGCGAGGTATGCGAGTGCCGTCCAGAAGCCGGTCACCATCAACAGGGCCGGTTTTCTTCCGATGAAGACGGGTGTTGATATGATGCCTGTTCTTCGGTCGTATTCGATGTCGGGGACGGCTGAGAAGATGTGCATGGCTGAGATGTGGAAGAAGCCTGCGAGGAGGATGAGGGTGTCTGGAATTTTTCCGGATACGATGTAGTGGCCGAATACGCCGGGCATGATGTAGAGGTAGTTGGACACGAAGTCGAGGAACGGCTTGCTTTTGAAGCGGAAAGGCGGAGCGCTGTAGAAGATGGCGAGGAACAGAAAGCCCGCGAAAAGAAGTTTCGCCATGTTGTCCTGCAAAACCATCAAGCCGATGCTAAACAGAATGACGGCCGCCAGAAGAGTGCCGAGCTTCCTTCTTTCCTCTCCGAAAACCCTCAGCTCTTTCGTGTCTTTCTTCGGGTTCAACATGTCGGTTTCGGTGTCGAAGTAATCGTTGATGCCGTAGATGATGATGTTTGCGGGGACGAAGAAGTACAGTAGGTAGATGTAGTATTCGGGCCTCAAAAAGTCGTTGAACCCAGACGCTCCGATTGTGTAGCCGATGACGTAGGGCCCGGCCGCGTAAATCCAGAACCGGAAACGCGAGATCTTCAGAAGCTTGGCGACGGCCTTAGCTACGGCCAAACCAAGCCACCGACCGGCACCTTATACCTCAAAGCCCTGATAAAATTCGTGTTCGCGCTGTAGAATATCCTCGGCTTCCACGGCTTGACTTTCCGTATGAAAACCACCCACGGAGACCGGTAAATGACGTGGGCCGTCCATTTGTACATGTCCGCCGCCGTCTTGATCGGAACAAGGTATCGGTAGGGAATGTATTTGTAGCCTTTTTCGGCGAACCTCTGCCATTCAAAATACCGGTTTATCTGTTTTCGGATAAATCGGGCGAATTGGTCGTTTTTTCCGCAGAATTCCGAAGGTTCGAAGCCGTTGATGCCGTACGTCTGTAACTCGTTCAGGGGAAGATACTGTCTGCCGAGGACAAAATCTTCCCGAATATCCCGGATGAAGTTGATGTACTGCATGGCCCTTCCGAGAAACCGCGCGTAGATATGGGATTCTTCCGGCAAATCCATTATCTTCGCCATGAAAAGCCCGACGACTTCAGCTGAGCCGTACATGTATTCGCAGAGTTCTTCGACGGTGTAGTAGGTCTTGCGGTAGAGGTCGGATTCCATGGCGTCGAGAAAGGCCTCGGTCCATGCCGGGTCGAACTTCTTCCTTTCGGAAAGGGCGACGAATTCACGGATGACGATGTCCGAAACAGCATAACCTTCCAAAGCCCTTTCGTATTCTTCCCTAAAGCGGTAAAACCCTTCAGCATCCTGTGGGATTGAGTCGACGTAGTTGTCCGCTTTGCGGACGAAGGCGTAGAGGCGGAAGACGTCGGCCCTTACGTCGGCGGGGAAGAAGAGAGAACTGTTGAAGTAGGTTTTGCTTCCGCCTTTGAAAAGCCTGTAAAGCTCGGGCGATACTTCAATCTTATTGAACAGCATCTAAACCAACTCCTTCGCAATTTTTCTGCGGACGATTTCCGCCGAAATCAAAACCATGGGGACGCCGATGCCGGGATGGGTGTACTGCCCCGTGTAGTAGAGGTTTTTGACTTTCTTGCTCCGGTGCCGCGGCCTCCAAAACGCTGTCTGCCGTAAGGTATGCGCTAGACCGAGGGCCGAACCTTTATAGGCGTTGTAGCGATTTGCGAAATCACGGACGCTGAAAAACTGTTTCAAAACAATATCATCGCTTATCTTTTCGCCTGTTTTGGTTTCAAGGTCTCTGACGACGTTGTTGAAAAGTTTTTCCCGTTTGTCTTCGCCGTCCTCCAGCCCGGCGCCGACGGGAACGAGAATGAAAACAGCTTCACCGTCGCGGGGGGCGGCGGTTTTGTCGGTTTTGGAAGGAACGTGAACGTAGTAGGAAGCGTATTCGGGCCATTTGGAGTACCGTGGGTCGAAGATCTGGTAAAAGTTTTCACCCCAGTCTTTTTCGAGGAAGACGTTGTGGTTGACGAGCGAATCCATTTTCCGGTCGAGGCCGACGTAGGCGATCAACGCAGACGGAGTCAGCATCCGTTTACCCCAGTAGTCTTCGGAGTAGGTGCGGTAACGAGGGTCGAGTAGCTTCGTCTCCGCGTAAGCATAGTCGGCGTTTACCACGACGGCGTCGGCCTCCAAAGAAGAGCCGTCGAACAAAACCCGGCGGGCCCTGCCGTCGACCACGTCGATTTTCCGGACTTCCTGTCCGAGCAGAAATTCAACCCCTTGAGATTTGGCCAAATTGTACAGGGCTTCGGCGACCTGACGAAATCCTTTTTCGGGGAAATAGACGCCTTGGACGATTTTGACGTAGTTGAGGATGGCGTAGAAAGCCGGCGACTTGGCCGGCGGTGTTCCAACGAACCCGACGGAGTAAAGCAGGATTTTCCGAGCTTTATCACTGCTGAACTGTTTCTTGACGTAGCTGTCGAGAGATTCGAAGATGTTGATTTTAATCCCCTGTGACAGGATTTCGCGATGGAAGAAGCTGAACGGCGAATCGAGGTCGAGATAAAGCGTCTTGATTATGCTGTTGTAAAGGTCTTGGCATTTGTCGAGGAACCGCCGGAGTTTTTCGCCGCCGTCCTTCTCCAGACGGTCGAAAAGACGGAAGTTTTCATCCAAATCCGGTGTTATATCGACTATTTCTCCGTCGTCGAAGAATATGCGGTAGCTGGGGTCGAGTCTGTATAGGTTGTAGAAATCCGATGTCTTTCTGTCGAATTCCGCGAAAAACCTGTCGAAAAGCTCAGGCATCAAATACCATGTGGGCCCCATGTCGAAGGTGAATCCGTCTCGGCTGAAAACACCCGCCCTTCCGCCAACGTTTTCGTTTTTCTCGACGACGGTTACTTCATGGCCATCCTTTGCAAGCAGGGCGGCTGTTGCGAGACCACCGACTCCCGCTCCCACAACTATGGTTCTCATTTCTGCCCCGCCGGCGAAAATCTTATATATAACGGTATGCCGAAAACAAATTTTTCAGCACGGGTATTGTCATCACGGCTCAGAAATACCCGCTTTCATCACAACCTGTTTGGGCCGGTGGGCGTTTTTAATTTTTCGCCATCGTCCGCTGACGGGTGTGTTCTCAGAAGACGGCGGAAAGAATGTGATAGGTTGCTGATGCCGTTAGGTAGGCGGTTGACAGGTTTACCGCCATGCTGAAAACGGTGGCTCTTAGTCCGACTATCTTGCGGACATAGAGGAGGGTGGCGATGCATGCGGAATAGAAGGCTACGAAGACGAGGTAAGCCGCGATGGATGGAATGCTCAAGCTCGACATGATGGTGAGGCCGCCGGTCGAATCGAGGACGCCGAGAACGGTTTCCTTGAAAATCCATCCCGAAAGAAGGGAGGCCGAAACCTGCCAGGGCAGCTCCATCGGCGCGAAAAGCGGGTCGAGAAGCTTTCCCGTTTGAGCGATGAAAGACTGGGAAATGTCGTCGGTGAACCCTCCGAACCCAAAAGCTTTGAAAGGCCAGAGCAGAATGAGGAAAAGCAGAAGGGCTGGGCCGACCTTTTTGAGAAACTCTTTGAATTCGATGAAAAGCTTGAGGACGTAGATTCTGAATTTCGGCAGCATCAGGGGAGCGTTTGGGATGTAGCCGGCTGGCGTCGGCTCTGTTCTGAACGCTTTACGGTATAGGAGAGAAACCGGGATAACCGCGACCAGGGAAACCACGTAGGGAAGAAAAATCATCAGCGGCACGAGATGGGGATGCATGGCGAGGGCCGCCGTGGCGACGGATGCGAAGATGGCGAGTCTGGCGGCGCATGGCATAAAGGGAACGAGAAGGGCCGTGATAATCCGATTGCCCCTTCCCCAGAGAATCCGGGCCCCCGCCAAAGCCGGCACGTTGCATGAAACGCCCATCAGCAGGCAGACGGCGCCGCGCGGCGGAACCCCGACTTTCAGCAAAACTTTCTCGATGCCGCGGGAAAAAAAGGCGACCAGCCCGCTTTCCTCGTAGAGAACCACCAAAACCAACGCGACGAAAACATACACAGAAATCGACGCCAAAGTCATGACGGAGCCCCATATGCCGTCCGCGAGGAAAGACGCGAATACTTGGTCTTCGGTGGATGAATAGATGGATTCCGCGATGGATGTTTCGATGGCTTCCAGCGACGGGATGACCGAGAACGGCAACTTCCCCCACGGCGTGATTCCTTCGACCAAGGAAACGAGAAGCAGAACCGAAGCAAAGGCAATCAACGACACAAGGGCCAAAGCCAGCACCGGATTGAGGAAGAGCTTGGACAGGGAAACCGTCGAACGCGGCACCTCCATTTCAAAATCTTTG
>JANWZT010000086.1 GCA_025054515.1 Candidatus Caldarchaeum sp. | reverse complement strand
TCGAAAGGTGAAATAAGGAGGATGCTCGAACTCGCCCTCGACGGAAAGTTCACCGAGGCCCGTGAGCTACTGTTTAACCTCATCTACGTGCAGGGATATCAAGCACAAGACATTACCTACTCCATATCCCGCGAAATCCCGACCCTCAACGTCTCGGAAACAGACAAAATCAAACTTTTCGACATTATAGGCGAAACAGATTTCCGCATATCCGAAGGAGGAACTCCCGAGGTGCAGCTTCAAGCTTTTCTCGCCAAACTGGCTTTGGTAAAGAGGACAGGCGGTTGACGGTTCTCTGGACAGAAAAATACAGGCCCTCCAAAGTGGCTGAAGTTGTGGGCAACAAGCAGGCCGTCGCACAATTTCTCGAATGGATGGACGGCTGGATCAAAGGAAAACCTTCGAAGAAGGCTGTTCTTCTCCACGGCCCCGCTGGCGTCGGCAAAACATCGCTCGTCATCGCATTCGCGAAGGAAAAGGGATACGAAGTCATCGAAATGAACGCCAGCGACTTCCGAACAAGGGAAAACGTCGAAAAAATCGTCGGAGCCGCCTCAGCCATGCAATCGCTGACATCTCCGCGGAAAATCATACTGGTCGACGAGGTCGACGGTCTGGACGCCAGAGCCGATACAGGAGCGGTTTCAACTCTGGTCCAAATAATTTCCCAGACACTCGTACCGATTGTACTCATCGCCAACGACCCATGGGATCCGAAGCTCGCCCCAATCAGGGAAGCAAGCACGATGATAAAATTCTCAAAAATCCCAAAGCCTTCTCTTGCGGCGCATCTGAAAAAAATCGCGGCAGCCGAGAAATTCACGATAAGTGAAGAAGGGATTCGGCGAATCGTCGAGAGCTCTGAAGGAGATTTGAGGTCGGCCATAAACGACCTTCAAATGACTGCTTCAGCCCCCGAAACCGGGCCTGTCCTCGGGATGCGGGACCGCGAAAAAGGAGTTTTCGACGCGATGGCCACGGTTTTCCATGCCAAGACCTTTACTTCGGCGGTGGATTCGCTGAACAATTTGGACGTCGAGCCTTCCGAATTTTTCCGATGGATACTCGACAACGCCCCCAACCAGCTTTCGCCCAAAGACCTCGCAGAGGCCTTTGAATACCTTTCAAAAGCGGACCTGTATTTACAACGGATTAACACGAGGCAGGCGTGGCATTATCTCCGATACGCGGCAGCATACATGACGGCGGGCGTGTCGTTGTCGCGCAGGACAACTCCGCCGAAGTATGTTCAATTTTCCTACCCAGAGTCCATCAAATTCCTCGGCCAGACCAAGGCCGTCCGCGAAAAAATCGAAAACATCTCGGCCAAAATCGCGGAAAAACTCCATATGTCGACGCGGAAAGCCAAAACCCAAGCGCTTCCGTACATCAAGATCATGATGGCCAGAAACGGTGAAGCTTTGGCGGAGTACTTCGGATTCTCGAGCGATGAGGTTGAATTTCTCAAAGGCGGCGAAGTTAGGAAAAAGCGTGGCCGTGGTTCCGGCTGAGGCTTTTCATCAACTCCTGTTCGAGCAGCTGGGCTGGAATTCCCGGCAGATAGATGTAGGATTTTCTTCCTTTCGCACCTTCGCTGACAACTGAAAGCCGGATGAACCCGAGGTCTTGAAGCTGTTGGAGAGTTTCCCAGAAAGTCGTGTAGCCCTTGGCATCCGATTTCAGCTCTTCACAGACCATCTTGTAGAGCTGGAATACATCAACCGCGGTAATCATGGTTCTGTTCGTTGAAAGGCCGCGAGCGGCCGCGAGCAAAACCATCTTCTCATCTTTTGATAGGTAGGATAAGTTTTCCCGTCGGATGGTTGGGTAAACGCTGGCCAGCGCCTTTCTCGCATGCTCGGCCGTAACGACGTCGCTTCCCTCCGCCTCCGCGTATTTTCCCGACCTCCACAGCAAATCGATTGCGTATCGAGCGTCTTTCCTCTCGGAGGCGACTTCAGCTATGAATTCGATAACTTCGTCGGATATCGTGTTTTTGTAAAAGGCTTCGGATGCTCTGTAGCGCAGTATTTCGAGCAGCTGGTCTCGGGTGTATTCGTTGAGGTGGATGTTGTTGGAGCCCATTCCGCTGATGGTCTGGCTGTCGAGCCTTTCGAGGAAGTCGAGCTCCCGGAAGACGAGCAGAAGCGAAAGCAGGCTACCGTCTTCGATGTCTTCACCGCTCCTCGTCAGAAGATAAACCGGGCCTCCGCCCTCTTCCGCGATGAGAGCTTCCACTTCATCCAGACAGAGAATCAATCGAACACCGTTCGACCTCAGAAACTTTGCCACTATTTCGAGAATTTCTTCGTCGGAATATCCCCGACGCGGCAGGTCTATTTGAAGCTGTTCAGCGACCTTCCGGAGAATCGTGTAAAGTGATTTGTGGATGCGGCAGTTGATGTGGAGAAACCGGATTTTCCTGCCGTATTTCCGCGCCTCCTGCTCGATTGACTGGCCGAAGAGCTTGGCTAAGCTGGTTTTCCCCGTCCCAACCGCGCCCGACAAGTAGACGCGGACGTGAAAAGGCCTTTCGTCGGACAGAATCGAAGAAAAAAATGAGAAAAGCAACTTCATCTCCGTCTCCCGGTAGGGGAGTTTTTCAGGCACGTATTCTGGAGAAAGTTTCTCTTCGTGTTTGAAGACCGGCATCAGCACCTAATACACGGGCCAACCAGCATAAAAATTGAGAGATGCACGAAAATGCAGAGGATTATTACATGCTTTTAGCAACATACAAGAGGTATGATTTTCGGGCTGAAAGCTGTTTTCGACGCTTTTTCTCATTTCCGTGGTCTGGGTCGTGAAGCTTTGTTGCTCGTGGTAGGTCAGGCCCTTCTTTCTTTCCAAGTGGGTGTGACGTCGTTGATTTTTCCAATTTATTTTGCCAAAGCCGGCTTGAACGGTTTCGAAATCGGGTTGGTGGTGACGGCGGGACAGCTGACGGCCGCTGTGTCCGCCCTCCCTTTCGGAATTTTGGCCGATTCGTTGGGAAGGAAGAAGATCGTGCTGGCGGGGTCTTTCCTCGCCGCTTCATCCTTCGTGTTATATACCGTTGTCGTTGATTTTCACGATGTTCTGCTGGTCAGCTTCGGTTTCGGGGTCGGTTCGGGGATGGTTGCCGCACCGTTGTCCGCTTGGATTGCCAATTCGGTGTCGTCTGAGAAGCGCAACGCCGTGTTCAGCCTCAACGCCGCCGTCAGCTCCGCCGTTTACACCGTTTCGTCGTTCTCCGGATTGGTTCCGTCCATCATGCGGACGTGGGGCGGCTTCGGTGAGCTGGATTCCTACCGGGTGTTGATTGCTGTGCCTGCCGTGTTGGCTTATCTCTCTTTGCCAGTTTTCGGGGCCGCTTCAGACCTGCGGCCCAACCCTAACAAGCGGGTTATTTTGTCAAAAAAAGCCGCGGGCATCATGGTTCGATTTGGGTTGGTCAACGCGTTGATCGGCTTTGGAGCGGGGCTGGTCATCCCTCTTTTCTCCTACTGGTTTTTCCTCGTGTTCGGCGTAGACGAAACCGTGCTCGCCCCCCTCTTCGGAATATCCAACGTCGCGCTGTTCTTCTCATTCTTGCTGGCGCCCAAGCTCGCCGAAATCTTCGGAACTTTGCGCACGATAGTTGTCTCCCAAGCCGTTTCAACTGTTTTGCTGGTGGTGATTCCGCATGCATCAAGCTATGCGTTGGCCGGAGTTCTTTATGTGGTGCGAGGGCTTTTGATGAACATGGCCAACCCGCTCATAACATCTCTCATCATGGGTATGATTTCGCCCGACGAACGGGCGACCACCTCTGGATGGACAACGGTCAGCTGGAGCATCCCGAACGCTTTCACGCCATCGGTCGGCGGCTACCTTATGGAAAACGTCTCCCCCGCCGTTCCGTTCTACCTCTGCGGTGTCTTCTACGCCACCGCCATAGCTCTGTTCTACGTGTTTTTCGCCTCAGAGCACACTTCGAAGACCTGAAGGTGGCTGCGGCGGAGACTTATATCAAGGATGCATTGCTTTGTCCAACAGGTTGGCGGACGTCTGGGAAGCATTAGGCGGAGTCAAAGTTATAGAAATCGATTCCGTAGTCAAGCCGGTCAGAGCCTTCCTCCTACCTCAAGGTGGAAAATATCTTCTCGTAGACACCGGATACGCCGACACCGTAGACCAACTAATTCCCATAATTGAAAAACACCGCATATCTAACATCATTTTGACGCATCTTCACACCGACCATTCAGGCGGCGCCCCCATCTTGAAGGCGATGAAAAACACGGCGATTCTCTACCACGAAGACGAATTCAAATCTCTCAAATACGCGTTACAGGCCGGTGAATGGCTTCCGAGAATATTTGAGGAAGCCGATGTTGAAAACTTCGAGAAAGCACTGGATTTTCTGCGAAGACTTCCCGAACCCGATGCCTTCGTCTCCGACAAATCCGTGATAGATGGCTGGAAAATCATGCACACGCCGGGACATACCCCGGGACACGTCGCCTTGACCAACGGCATAGTCGCTATCACAGGCGACCTGATTTTGGCGGACGACACATCAAACGTCGCCTACGTTCCGTTGAAAGGATACAGGCCTTTGTCAAGTTATCTCCGAAGCATCGTCGCCACTGCAAACCTGAAAGTCGACCTCTTTCTTCCTTCTCACGGTGATGTCTTCAGAGATGTCCGTCAAAGAGTTTCAGAAATATTCGACCATCATTACGAAAGGCTGTCGCAGGCCGCTAAAGCCCTCGGCAAAGGCCTTTCTTCAGCGAGAGAAGTAGCTCAGCAGATCAAATGGTCGAGCGGGATTTTCCAAAAGTTGTCTCCTCTGGAAAAGTGGCTGGCCATCCTCGAAACAATATCCCACCTCGATTTTCTCGTCGAAACAGGATACGCCGTCACCACATCCGTCCTGAACTACGGCATATCCGAGACCGCAGACTGGAACGCAGTCAAGTCAAAGCTAACCCTAATCGCCGACAACCTCTGGAGCAAATGAAAGAAAGTATATCTAATCCCAAGGACTAAATGGTCTTGCGATGATGAGTCTGACCAGGCTGAAGTTGTGATAGGGATCTTGAGCTCTGAGCTGTTTGTAAGTCCGTTGGAAAAAGTAAAATCGACTTTTGTTTGACTTGCGGCATGCTGGAGGCGGAGATCATAGGGACACTAGTCGCGACTGTCATCTTCATCTCGCTCGTTTATCTGCTTCGTGTTTTCTTGAGCAGAAAATTTAGGCAAGAAACGAAAAAGATTCTGTATCTTGTGGTTGTTTTGCTTTCGGCGGCTTATCTTGGCTACGTCGCCTATCTATGGAGGCTGTTTGAATTTGTTGTCGGCGTTCTCGCGACCGCTGGTGCGCTCGGGCTTCTTTTGGCTCTTTCCCTCGTCCCCTACGTCAGCGACATTTTTGCCGGCATATCGATTGTTCTCGACCCACGCATCAACGTCGGAAGC
>JANWZT010000085.1 GCA_025054515.1 Candidatus Caldarchaeum sp. | reverse complement strand
TTGTCAGCACGACTAGCCTAACGCTGTCCCCTATGTTTACGTTGTCGTCGGCGAAAATCCTGAACCAAGTCTTGTTCTGCCCATCTGTGGACCAGAGTTTCGGCGCCGTAAGACGTATGTCCCCGCTGCTTGTTCTCACAACCAAGTACCCCATGTCTGCGTCGACGACAACCCCCTCAACAACAGACTCTGTCGTCGTAGCGTTGAACTGCCAAGGTCCTCCTCTTCCACCACGTCCCGGATGGTGCAGCGGGTAGGCGTTGAGGGCGTTTATAGCCGAAACACCAGCCACTAGGGTTGCCACCGCAGCCAGCAACACGGTTGCCACAACTATCTTTTTCATCTGGTTTCAGAAAATCTATCTTTTAGACCAAATATATAGGAAATGTATGAATGGTCTATTGCTAGCCGATTCTACACCAAGAACTCCTTGAGGATGTCGTCTATAGAAACTATCGTCCGGCCGTCGGCTGAAGCGATCGCTTGCTTCGCAGGCGGGTTTGAATAGTAGTCCTTGATGTTCTCAGTTATTCTGTCCTCGTAGCTGGGGATGAAATTATTTCTGTAGAAGACCCCTACCGGTATTCTATCTCCCCATTCAAAGGATTTCGTTATTGCTTGGATTTTCTTAGCGTTCATCTCGTCGAAGTCGGCGGACTTCACCTCGCCATCGTATCCTTCATCCTCAAGTTTGTATATTCTAGGCAACGGCTTTCCCTCTACAACCCTGTCTTCGCCGGCGTACCATTCCTTTGTGGTTATGTCGTTGTAGGTTGGGCATGGCTGAAGAACGTTTATGAAAGCTGAGCCACGGTGCTGTATCCCCATTTTAATCAATTCTTTCAAGTGCTTGGTGTCGTAAGCGTATCCACGGGCTATGAACGTGTATCCTGCGGCGACGGCTATTGCAATTGGGTTTATAGCATCGTTGATGTTAGGCTTAGGCAGGGACTTTGTTTTAAGTCCACGAGCTAGAGTCGGAGACGCCTGACCTTTGGTCAACCCGTAGACGCCGTTGTCGAAGACTATGTAGGTTATGTCGACATTTCTGCGGCCCGTGTTCACAAAGTGGCCGGCTCCGATTCCGAGGCCGTCTCCGTCGCCGCCTACCGCGAGGACGGTCAAAGACGGGTTCGCGAGCTTTGCCCCCAGAGCGAACGGCAAAACCCTACCGTGAAGGGTGTGAATTCCAAATGCGTTGATGTAGTGCGGAGTTTTTCCCGAACATCCTATACCCGAGAAGACGGCAACTTGGTGTGGAGGTATCTGAAGGTCGGCCAAAGCCATCTGGACGGAGGAGAGTATGCCAAAGTCTCCGCATCCCGGACACCAGTCGTTGTGAACAGGAGTCCTGTAAGACACAACCGAAAGCCTTACCGTCATTCTTCCCCCCTCACCCACCGCTCCTTTTAACTATTCTCGGACTACCGTGAATCACCGCTTCCTTTAGCCCGTCGCGAATCTCGGAGAACGAAAACGGACGGCCGTTGTACTTTACGATGAGGTGGTCCGCCTGAACACCTGTCTTCGCCCGCAACAGGAGGGCGAACTGGCCCGTGAAGTTCTGTTCGACCACGATGAGTTTCCGGTACTGGGTCATGAGGTTTTGGAGGAAACGTGTCGGGAACGGGTTAACCAGCTTGACCTGTGCGAATGCGAACCTAAGCCCTTCGGATGCAAGATATTCAATCGCGTCGATGATCGCCCCTTTTGTGGACCCCCAGCTCAAAATGAGGTATGGTGCGTCGTAGTCCCCGTGGAGGATGACTCTTTCGCTGTCGGGAATTTCCGCGTCAGCGATTTCAAGCTTCTTCATTCTTTTTTCCATCATGCGGTCTCGCAGCGACGGTTCTTCCGTGATGTGCCCGAGTTCATCGTGTTCGTCGCCCGTGTTCCAGAAGATTCCGTTTTCGGTACCGAAAACCGTTCGATAGGAGATGCCGTCTTCGGTGAATTTGAAACGTTTGTAGGTTCCCAGCGACGTGTCCCACGAGGTAATGAGTTTGCCACGGTCAATCCGGATCTTGCTCGGGTCGAAGACGTCGACGGTCATGTTGCTGTTAGCCAATGCCTTGTCAAGGATGTGGACGACCGGTGTTTGGTATCTTTCGGCGTAGTTGAATGCTCTGGCGACGTCGTAGAAAGCCTCCTCGATATCGCCCGAAGCCAGCACTAGCCTCGGAAACTCGCCGTGGCCTCCGAAAATCGAGAACAACAGTTCGCCTTGCTCGTGTCTCGTGGGCAGACCCGTGCTCGGGCCTCCCCTCTGATAGAGCGTAACCACTACCGGGACTTCGTTCATACCCGCCCATCCAAGTCCTTCGGCCATCAAGTCGAAACCGGGTCCCGAAGTGGCTGTCGATGCACGGGCTCCGGCCAGAGCCGCGCCTGAGACCATGTTGATGGCGGCTATTTCGTCCTCTGTCTGGACTACGACGATTGAGCCGTGACCGTTTAGCTCCTCAACCTCCTTGAGATGTGGATATTCATGGTAGATGTCGAAAACTTGATGGTCTTCAAGGTAGACGCTTTCGTCGCTGGCGGGTGTGATGGGATAGTAGGTCTGGAACCTGCATCCGGCCACTATCTTTCCTAAAGCAACCGCTGAAGTGCCCGAAATGAACAACTTCTTTGTTTTGGCCCGCGGCTCAACCCGGTAAGGAAAGTCCGAGGCGAAATGATTCTTCACGTATTCGGACGCGACCTCAGCCGCGAGCACGTTGGATTTCACGACCTTAGCTTTGGCCCGGAATACTTGGCTCAAAGCAGTTTCGAGATGGTTCATCGGTATGGACAGCAGGCTGAGCGAAACACCTACGGCGATTGTGTTGGTCATTCTCGACAAAGCGCTGAGCTGTTGTTCACCCGTCAATTCACCGACTTTTTTGAGGAGCTCCATGTAAGGAATAGGATAGAGACGGACTCCTCCTCTTCTGGCGACCTCCAGCACGTCGCCGACCGTCTCCCCCACCCCTTCCCTCGACAAACGCATTTGAATTCTTTCAAGAACTGGTTTTTCGAGCGTGGGGATGGAGGTTATTTTCTCGTTGACCGCCATCGAGTCGTAAATGATCCCGCCGCCGCCCATAACTTCCCAAGCATGCCTGACGACGGTTTCGGAGTCGAAAGTGGCGAGCAGGTGGACTTCATCCATTGTTGAACGTACAGGCCCGTCCGATATGACGACAGAAAAGTAACTGTGTTCGCCTTTGATGTTGGAGTAGTATTCACGTTTTCCGAAGACGTTGAGCCCATATATCGCGGCCGCCCTTGAAAAAACGTTCGCAGAGGAATCGACACCTGTTCCTTGGGCTCCCCCAATCATCCAAGAAATTTTGGTCGAACCCATTTTCTTTGTATCTCAAAAGAGATTTGTGTTATTTAACCCTGTGGAACCTAATTATTCCACTTTTATTTTTTCCCCTTTTGTTTTTCCGGCTTCTTTCTTCGGCAAAACGACTTCGAGAACTCCGTTGTTGTACACGGCTTTCACTCCCGAGGTCAAAACTTCAGCCGGCAGTTCGACCTCTTTATAATATTTACGCTCTTCTGTATCAACCTTTACCGTCAAACGATTCGCGTCGACGGTCAAATCTATGTCCTCCTTCTTGACTCCGGGAATTTCGGCCACAACTTTCACCGTCTTCTCGTCCTCGAAAACGTCAACCAATGGCTCCCTTTCGGGCCTTACCTCTACGCCGCGCGGTAACGCCGCGGGAGAAACGTTGCCGAACTGTCTAAACACGGGTTTTCCATCGGGTCCGATGGTTATTGAGTAACCGTAAATGAAAGGCCCGTACTGCCTCCTAACACCGGTCGGTGTCCTCGTTTCCTTGACCAGCTCCTTCGGCAAGCTATCCATAATCCGTTTCACCTCTTCCATAAACTCCTTCTGCATCTCCTCGAACATGGCCTCGAATTCTTCGAAGAAGCTGAAAGGCCGTCTCCTTCTCCGGCTAAACCACCAATCGTCTGACATCTCGATACCTATTTATCGAGAGCCCCGTATTAAGATTTCGCAGACCACGAAATGCTGGAAAACGTTGCCGTTTTCGCCTCGGTGATGTTCGTGATTGCGTGGACGGGAATTTTCGCGATCACCAGCAGGATTTTAGGCAATACGGAGGACTTGCCGAAGGTCGACGGGCCTGTCCGTGGGAAGGTTTCGATCGTTCTCCCGGTCCGCAACGAGGAGAAATACGTGGCCAAATCTCTGTCGAATATTCTTGGCTTGCGGGGGGTTGAGAAGGAGGTTATAGTGGTCGACGACAATTCCGACGACGCCACTTGGCAGATTCTACAGCATTTTGTTCCGCTTGGCGTCAAGGCCGTGCGAGCGGGTATTCCGCCTGAAGGATGGATGGGGAAAAGCTGGGCGTGCCACGTGGGCTACACCCATTCGACCGGTGATTGGCTTTTGTTCACGGACGCAGATACGGAATTTTCCGCTGATGTGGTGAAACAGGCCGTATGTGTGGCTGAGGAAAGAGGTTTGGAGTTTGTTTCAGCCTACCCCCGTTTCCGGATGAACAGCCTCCTTCATCGCTTTACCATGCCCATCCTCCTGGTCGGATTCTACATCTTCGGCAAACCACATCTCGTCAAATACGGAAAATCCGCCTTCGCCTTCGGAAGCTTCATACTGGTCAGAAGAGATGCCTACGAAAGGTTGGGGGGCCACTACGGCGTCAAAGATGCGGTTCTTGAAGACAGAGCCCTCGCTCTCGCCGCACAGAGGGCTTCGCTCCGTACAGACCTCTTCAAGGCCTTCGACAGATTGGTATCCTCTTGGAACGATGACTCGAAATCCCTTTGGAACGGAATGATCCGGATATTTCTTCCCCTTTCGCTCAAAAACCCCGTAAAAACCGTTTCAGTTTTCGCTTTGCTCACAGCAGTCTGTCTCGCCATTCCCATCCTGACGATATTGACTGAAAGCTATTACGCGTTCGCGGCGGCTCATGCGGCGGCAGCCGTCGCCGCGGGCCTCGAATCCCGTCGACATTCTGCGAGTTTTTTGCACGGGTTACTATGGCCTATAGGAGTTTTTGCGATAATGTCCGCCGCCCTCACGGCCTTGGTCAAATCGAGGACGACACCGACCGTGGTCTGGCGGGGCCGCGAATATCTGATCGAAGCCGGTGAACATCACGAAAAGGCGGTCGTCATTTCTCGAGGAAGATGATGCTTTCCCGGGAAACACCGATTTTCCGGACACGGTCAACGGCTGCAACACGTTTGTTGACAGCCACTATTCTTTCGACCCCGAACCCACTTTTTTCAGCAAGCTCCGCAAGGGCAACATCTGTTTCGATGACCCGGTCTGGATAAACTCCTCCGCCGACGACCATGACAGCGTGGCCGCCGTCTTTCAAAACACGGTACATCTGATGCAAAACCTTCGACATATCTTCAAAGTAAAGGAAAGCAGAAATTGGAAGGTCTCCCGAATATCTAGAGTAATCAACTTCTTCAGGCCTTGTTCCGACGTATGAACGAAGCGACCTGT
>JANWZT010000084.1:4610-5644 GCA_025054515.1 Candidatus Caldarchaeum sp. | reverse complement strand
TTGGACTGGTTTCTACATCGCCCGACGTGCGGCTTGCCACAGCCGTGCTCTCGAGCATCATGGGATTGACCCTAGTCGTCACCACGCCGATAACCTTCGCGGCCATCGGCGAAACAATCTGCGAAAAAGCCGGGTTGCTCAACCTCGGTATTCTCGGAATCATGATATCTGGAGCCGCATGGGGTTTCATGGGCGCCTATTTCATGAACGACATTTTCACCGGCATTTTGTTAGCCGTCTTGTCAGGTGCCTTGCTCGGCCTCCTTCTCGCATTCCTCGTAGTCACCCTCGGCGCCCAACAACATATAGCCGGAATAGCAGTCACGTTTTTCGCCATGAACCTATCATACTTCTCCCACAGGCTTCTGATAGGTTCACCACTCGTTGAGCCAAAAGTCCCTCTGACACCGACCATCAAAATTCCCATCCTCGAATCTATACCGGTTGTAGGCGTTTTGTTCAAACAAAACCCATACGTCTACGCGGGCATCTACCTTCTGCCGCTACTCGCGTACCTAATTTTCACCAAGACCCGTTGGGGCCTTGTTCTAACAACTGTCGGAGAGAACCCGAAATCCGCCGACGCCCTCGGTGTCAGGGTTCATTTCACGAGGTACGCGGCCGCCATGGTTGGAGGAGTTTTGATGTCGCTCGGCGGCGCGTTCTACTCCCTGATTGACATCCGAGCCTTCAACCTCAACGTCGGCGGCGAATGGAGCTGGATTGCCCTCGCCCTCGTCGTACTGGGCAACTGGAACGTGACTTGGGTCTGGATGGCGACGCTACTCTTCGGCCTACTCAACGCCGTTCAGACATGGCTCGTCACGGTCGTCGTCCAGATACCCTACCAGTTCTTCCAAGCCGTTCCATACGTCTTGACAGTCGGACTCGGCGCAATTCTCGGAAAAAGAGTACGACCACCGAGAGCCCTGCTGAGCTCATACAGGAGAGAAGGAAACTAAAATTTCCGGAACACACTTCTAAAATACGTGACAGAATCATTATTGATTAAACGTGCCAAAGTCATAGGAAGA
>JANWZT010000084.1:0-4600 GCA_025054515.1 Candidatus Caldarchaeum sp. | reverse complement strand
AATCGAAAACGGATTGATAAGCGAAATCGGCGCCAACTTGAAAGACGGAGCCGAGGTGATTGACGCGGGCGGCAGAATTGTTTCGCCGGGTTTCATGGACATGCATTTTCATCTCGATTCCGTGTTGACGATGGGCGACCCACGATACAACGAATCAGGCACTTTGTTAGAGGGGATTGAAATCTGGGCGGAACGCAAAAGGAAACTTTCTGTATCGGACATCGTTCAAAGAGCTGGAAAAGCTCTACGGCTCATGGTTGCCCACGGCACGACCGCGATAAGGACGCATGCCGACGTCACAGACCCCACGCTAACAACCGTCAAAGGTCTTCTCGAAGTCAAAAAACTGTACCAAAACATCATAGATGTGCAAATCACGGCCTTTCCGCAGGACGGAATCCTCACCGACCCAGCGAACTTGGAGCTTCTCGAGAAAGCCGTTGAAATGGGCGTCGACAACGTTGGCATGATTCCACACATCGAACACACCCGCGAAGACGGAGTCAAATCGATAGAGGAAGCTTTCAGAATCGCGAAAACGTACGACCGAGACATAGATGGACACGTTGACGAAACCGACGACGAACAGTCACGGTTTCTCGAGGTCGTCGCCTCATATGCCATAAAGGAAAACTATGTCGGAAGGGTTGCGGCCGGACACTGCACCGCCATGCATTCCTATAACGACGCCTACGCCGCGAAGCTTTACCGGTTGCTTAAGAAGGCCGGCGTGACCGTCGTCGCAAACCCTTTGATCAACATCCATCTGCAGGGAAGGTTTGACACATATCCCAAAAGACGGGGTATGGCCCGCGTCAAAGAACTTCTCAACAACGGTGTCAACGTCGCCCTCGGCCACGACTGCATAATGGACCCGTGGTACCCGCTTGGCCGCGGAGACATGGTTCAAGTCCTTTTCATGGCGGTCCACGTGGGGCAGTTGATGAGCTACAGCGAGCTAAAGCAGGCCTTCAACCTCATCACCTACAACGCGGCAAAGACCCTCCGAATCGGCGATAAATATGGAATCAAGGTGGGAGCTCAAGCCGACTTGGTCGTGTTAGACGCGTTCGACGAGCTGGAAGCTTTGGCCTTCCAGCGCACACCTCTCTATGTCATCAAACGCGGCAGAATAGTCTCCAAAAACACACCTGAAGAAACACAGGTCCTAAACCCAGAAAACAACCAGTTCACAAACCCCAGAAAAGAACAACCAATCCTCCGTAGATGAAAAATATATGCACTTATTCCCTAAAACATATTTTCCAGTCTTAAATCTCTACTGTGAACTGGCATGGCTTGTTTTCTAACCCCCTTGGTTGCAGCCCTTTTCTTGAGCGTGGTCAGCCTTACGGGTGGAAGAATACGACAGAGCACACGTCTTCTTCGCACTTTGATGTGGGGATGCGCCGTCGGTCTCGTTGCCGACCACGTCGTCAACGGCGAGCTCGTACCATGGCCGCCGTTTCTCACGGGTTGGAACCCCGCCGCGGGAATTCTCCCCATCCTCGAAGAAGTTGTTTTCGTCGGCGGAGCCGTAACGCTTTCGGTAACTGCTTTCTGGGGCCTACTACTCGCGGCCCCTAAACTGATGGCTCTTTCACCGTTCCAAAAATTCCGCGCAACCCGAACCTGACGCAGCCTTCGCAAACACGCGTCCTACGCGCCCACAGCCAGAAAACGTTTTATCTGCTCGATCTCTTCAGAAACCCTCTCCGTCGTCGATTCCCAAACAATTTTACCCCCCACCATCACCATGAACCTGTCAGCGATCTTTGACAAGACGTTAAACCTCGTCCCCTGTTCAACAACGAGAACCGTCAGCCCCGATTTCTTCATCCTGTCGAGTATGCCGTAGATCCTTGTAGCCATAATCGGGCTCACTCCTTCCGTTGGCTCATCGACCAAAAGCAGTGTCGGGTTCATCAGCAACGCTCTCAAAAGCGCCGTGATTTTCCTCTCGCCTCCGCTCAGCGAATCCGCCCGACGGTTGAGTAACCCACGTATTTCTGGATAGATTTCCTCGGCTTGCGTTATGTCTATGTTTTTTCGGCCTACCGCGAGCCGTAGGTTGTCGTAGACCGAGACGCCCGGAATCAAGCCGGTGTAGTCGGGCACGTAGGCGACCGCCTTTGAGGCGATGGCGTGTGTCGGCAGATTGGTGATGTCGGCTCCGTTTAGCAGAATTTTCCCCTTCTTTGTTACGGCGATGTTCATGATTGCTTTGAGGAGCGTGGTCTTGCCTACGCCGTTTCTGCCGATTAAGGAAACTGTTTCACCTTGATTAACCGTGAAACCAACGTCGAACAATATTTGGGCTTTGCCGTAGTAAACGTCGAGGTGAATGACCTCCAGAACTTTCTTCATCCCAGATATACCTCCCTTACCTTCTCGTGCTGAGCTATTTCTTCGGGAGGGCCGTCAGCCAACAGCTCTCCCCGATGCATGACCACGATTCTGCGGGCTATGGTGAAAACCACGTCCATGTCATGTTCCACCACAATCACCGACATCCTGCTCGACAAGCTCTGCAGCAGCGCGACTATTCTTTCTTTCTCTCCCACATTTAAGCCGGCGGTCGGCTCGTCGAGCAACAAAACTTTCGGACTGGAGAGAATCGCCATTCCAAGCTCGAGAACCTTCATAAGGCCGTAGGGCAGGACCCCTGCTTTCGTCTTTAGGTAGGTCTTCAGTCCCAAAGTTTCCGCCAAATCCGAATAATCAGCTTGGTTTTTCTGAGAGACCGTCGAAGCGATCTCGAAGTTTTCCTCCACGGTCAAGGATTTGAAGACGCTGGGTATCTGGAAAGTTCGGTTCAGCCCTCGACGCACGCGTCTATAAGCCGAAAGCGTCGTGATGTCTTCCCCGTTGAGGAAAACTTTTCCTTCGTCAGGAAAAAGCTGGCCGGAAACCAAGTTGATGAAGGTCGTTTTACCGGCTCCGTTGGGCCCTATCACTGCGGTTCTTTCGCCCTCGGTAAACGCGAGCGAAACTTTGTTGACGGCGACGAATTCTCCGAATTTCTTGACCAAGTCGACGGTTTTCAGGACCTCTTGACCCATATCTTTTCCACCAACCCCAAAACTCCGCCTCTCGCTCCAAGCAGAAGCGCGACGAGAACCACTCCCATGAACAGCTGCCAGTATTCCGCGAGCCTTGCCGTGAGGGTTGTAACGGCTACGAAAACGAAGACGCCTATCGGTGGGCCGAGGAAATACTGCGAACCCCCGAGCAGAGTCATTATCAAAGGCTCCGCGGCCATCGTCCAATAAGCCAAGTCGGGCGTAACCGTTCTCATCAACAGCGCGTAGAGAGTGCCCGCCAGCCCGCTGAAAACTCCTGAAATGACAAACCCGACCAGCTTATACTTGTAGACGCTTAAACCGGTGAATTTGAAGCGGTCCTCGTTATCGCCTAAAGCTTTAAGCATCAGCCCAAGCTTCGACTTGTCGATTAGATAGAGCGCGGTCATGCTTGCGGCGAAGAAGGTGAAAAGCAGGGGATAGTAGGCTTCGGTCGTGGGTAGGCTGAAGAGATAGGATGTGCGGGGTATTCCGGATATTCCGTCGCTTCCGCCGGTCACGTCTCTCCATTTGATGAGGAGTGAGTAGAAAAGCATGGTGAACGCAAGCGTCAGCATCGCGAAGTAGATGCTGCTGTGTCGTAGCGTGAGAGCTCCCACCGTTAGTGCGAGCAGGAAGGAGAGGAAGACGCCGAATGCCAGTCCCAGAAACATCTCCGGGATAAACCTGGTTGTGATGAGCGCGACGCCGTAGGCGCCTGCGGCGAAGAACAGGGAATGTCCGAAGGAGATGTGTTTGAGGTAGCCGAAAACTATGTTGAATGCGTTTGCGAAGATTGTGAACACCATGAAAAGGGAGGCGAGGTAGATGAGAAATCTATCGCCTGTGAGGGCCACCGTCAACAGTGCCGCGAAAAGCAACGGCAGTATCAACTGTTTCTTCAACGTTCTCCGAATATTCCCCATGGTCTCACCAGCAGAACAACTACCATGATGACGAATATTAGGAGTATGTCCACTTCCGGTAGGAAGAGGACGAATAGGCTTTCGGATATGCCGATGATGATGGATGCTACGAAGGCTCCGACGAGGTTGCCGAGCCCGGCGATGACGACTATGATGAAGGCGGTGATGATGAGAGAGTCTCCCAGCCCGGGTGCGACCGGGGTGAAAGCAACCATCACCGCGCCGCCGAGGCCCGCCAGCAGGCTTCCCACCAGAAAGGTGCTGCTGAAGATTCTACGGCTGTTGATTCGAAGTGATTCGGCGGTGACGAGGTCTCGCCAAGTCGCCCGGACTTTCAACCCCCAGAAAGTTTTCTCGATCAAGTAGTAGAGGAGCAGGAGGGTTGCTACGGCGATGGCGATGACCAAGATGTAGAAGAGGGGGAAAGGCCTCATTCCCAACATCACCGTGGTCGCGAGCTCTTTCGGAAGCGGTATCGACCGCGATTCAGGGCCCCATGTCAGCTTGCTCACGTCGTTGATTATCAGCGTCAACGCGAACGTCATGAGGAGCTGGTAGATGTTCTCTATTTTATACAGCGGCCGGAGTAGCAGACGTTCGCTCAACACGCTG
>JANWZT010000083.1 GCA_025054515.1 Candidatus Caldarchaeum sp. | reverse complement strand
ATGCCGAAGAGATCATCAGGATGGCAAAATCACTCAAAGAGGAGATTCATGGCATAATGACGGCGAAGGGGCTGTCAAGATGACGATATAAGCCCTGTGGCTTTGTCAACATGTTCTATAAGATTGTCGTTCGTTGATAAAACGCTAAATACTTTCAAGAACGGTCTGTTTCCATGATCAAGCCACCCGTCGAAGAGCTCGAGAAATACTATAAAACCATCAGAGCGCCAAAGATGCGTCTCATCCTTTCGGTGCAGGCAGAAGCGAGTAGGGCCGTCCGCGGCTGGCTCGATTCGAACGGGTTCCTCGAGCTACTGCCGCCCATCATCGGGCCCGTGACAGACCCGGGTATAAGGGGGGCGAAACAGGCCACAATAGACTATTACGGAAAAGAATACAAAGTCATGAGCAGCGCCATACTCTACAAACAGATGCTCGCCACCGCATTGGACAAAATCTACTTCTTCTCACCCAACATCAGACTCGAGCCCATCGAATCCGCGCAAACCGGCAGACATCTTGTTGAATTCGTCCAAATCGACATCGAGGAAGCTGACGTCGACTACAAGGCCGCGATGGCGACCGCCGAACAGCTGCTTTCACACACCGTAAACCACGTGGCGGAGAAGATGAAAAAAGAGTTGGATCAGCTTGGAAGAACGCTTCCAAGGTTTCGGACACCTTTTAGGAAAATAACGCATGCAGAAGCGGTGGAAATCCTCAAATCGTATGGAGAACCCGTCAACCCCCACGCGGAAATACCGTGGCCGCAGGAGGAGAAGCTTTCGAAAATCATCGACGAACCATTCTTCATCATCGACTATCCTCGGGGGGCTCGAGGGTTTTACGATAAAGAAGACCCGGCGCGGCCCGGCATTCTCAAAGACTTTGACCTGATGTATCCCGAAGGATATGGTGAAGCGGCTTCGGGCGCGGAAAGAGAATACGAATACAGCAAAGTTTTGGCCCGGCTCCGCGAAAGCGGGGAAAACCCCGCCAAATACGGATGGTATCTGGACATGCTTCGAGAAGGAATTAGGCCTACTTCTGGGTTTGGAATCGGCGTCGAAAGACTGACTAGATACCTCTGCGGTTTGAAAGCTGTCTGGGAGGCACGTCCTTACCCGAAAGTGGCTGGCGTTTACTCACCGTGAAACACCAGTTGAAAACATCGTCGATAATCAGCCTTTTGCTAAGGCTTTTCAGAAAACCGTCGGCGCTGCAGTCTTTCAGGAAATTTGTCCAGCAATATCCCGTTGAGGAACTTGTATCAAAGGCGACGAAAGGAAGGCAGGCCATCTTCCCCCTGTCGGAGCTGGATGAATTCGGCAAAGCAATTTTAGGGGCTCCCATCTACCTCGAAGCCCCACTGCGTTATGACACGCTCGAAAAAATTTTGATAGTGCCGCCGCTCTACACACCGCTCCGGCTCAAGAAAATGGAAGACCTGATGAGGGAGCCTCTTTTCACCGACGTGGAAACAACCTGCACAATAGGAGGGTTCAGTTCCTCGCTCCCCGTCGCAGTAGCTTCCATGGGTTCGACACCTGTTTACAACAAGATATCGCTGGCAGTATCGAAGGCCTCTGCAAAAATAGGAATTCCAATCGGGATAGGGGAAAACGTCGCGACGGTGTGGGGCTACAGCAAAAGGGTCAAGCCAAGCCAGCCATGCTTCAAAGAAAGAATCATGGCTTACCTCGACAACCTGCGAGACGGATTCGGCGGAGTTTTCATCCAGCAAAGCGTTGAAGACGCCTACGACGAGCTGTGGAACAGAGTTTATTCAGACCCCGACATAACCCCTTACATCTACGAAGGGAAGGTAGCTTTCGAGGTGAAGCTGGGGCAGGGTGCGAAGCCGGGGCTCGGAGGAGAAACATTCGTCGAAAGAGAAACGGCTCTCCGCTTGAGTGAAAAATATTCTTTTGACGCAGACCCGAAAACTACGAACAAACAGATGTATGAAAGACATTCGGCCCCCGGCACCTACACCCCGGAAATACTACGGAGCATGATTCGGCTTCTGCACAACAACTATCCGCGGGCGAAAATCTGGATAAAATTCGGTCCCTACAGGGATTTGGCGGACGTAGCCGCCCTGTGCGATGAGGAGAAGGTGGACGCCTTCTGGGTGGACGGGAAAGAAGGCGGTACAGGCCTCAGCCCGGTTACCGCGCTCAAAGACCTTGGGCTACCGCTACTCGCGGTCCTCGGCAAAATATCCCGTCTGAAGCAGCGGGTGGACATGGATTTTATCTGTTCGGGCAGGATAATCGACGGCGGCGACGCCGTCAAGGTGCTTTGTTTCGGGGCTTTCGCCGGAATTGGAAGGCCTGTGGTCGTTGCGGCCTATGCGAACGGTGGAGATGGAGTCGAAAAATATTTCGAAGCGTTAAAGACTGAAATCCAGCTTCTCACATCGGCTGTTGGGAAATACCGGCTTCAAGACCTTGGTTTAGAGGATGTCGCCGCCGTTGACAGACAATTGGCTCTTGATCTTGGGATAAGAAGCGTTTATGATTGACTAACGGCGAAATTCTTGACGGTTAGGAAGTCTTCGTCGGGAATTCTACGGACGCTACCACGGAAATAGCTGAACCATTTAGACTTGTTTTTGATGAATGTCAACTGGTCGACGACTGTGTCGGCCTTTATCGGTGTCGTCCAAAGCGTTGCTTCGTCGAATTTGATGTAGTGGGTGAGTTTTTCGGACGGGTATCCAACGATGTAAAACCGCATCTCATCCGTAACCGGTAGAGGAGGCTGTGAAAACTGCCCTTCGCCTACGAAAAACCGGCCCTCCATCCCGGTCGAATACAGCAGCGCGTGCCCGCCCTCTTTCAAACTTTTCATCGCGGCCATCCTTTTACTAATCAGCCAGAATTTTCTGAAAACCCTGTCGGCCGCCACTTCGTTGGCGGGAATCATCCTTTTTCCGATGTAATGGTCCTTAACGACGAAAACCCAGTAGCCCACGCATTCGTTACTGAAAGTGCATGCATATAATATTTTTTCATGGGACTGTGACGGATTTGGCCAAATTTCTCGGCTTGTCGGGGTCGTATCCTTTCAAAACCGATAGATGGTATGCCAGAAGCTGGAAAGGTATCGAATAGGTTATGGGCGTCAGAAGGGGATGGGTTCTGGGAAGGCCATAATAAAAGTCGGCGATGCTTCTGAGCTCATCGTCTTTTTCGTCGCCGAAAACTATGACGTAGGCTCCCCGTGCTTTCATTTCCATGATGTTTCCTATGTTCGGTTTCCTGAATTCGTCGGGGGGAACGACAAAGATGACCGGAACCCCTGATTCGATGACGCTGATAGGCCCGTGCTTGCTTTCGCCCGAAGGATACGCCACGCACGGTATATAGGAAAGCTCCATAACCTTAAGACGGCCTTCGTAGGCGGTGCTCGTCGAAACACCTCTTCCAAGCATGAAGATGAACGGTTTTTCCACGAGAATTTCGGCCAGCGCCCTCATCTTAACTGACGCCGTCGTCAAAACCTTCTCGACTTCGTTCGGAATCTTCAACAACTCTTGGCGAAATTCATCCATCTCATACTGAGCGATCTTACCCCGAAGCCTCGCCAGCCTCAGAGCGATTTGGGCGAGTACCAGAACCTGCGAAGTGAAGGTCTTCGTGGCAGCTACGCCAATTTCTGGGCCAGAATTCTGAAGAACGTAAGCCCTCGAAACCCGTGTCAAAGTGGAGCCAACCGTGTTCGTGAGCCCCAGAATGGTGCAGGCCCTCATCCTTGCGTATTCCAAGGCATTCAAAACATCCGCCGTTTCGCCCGACTGGCTCACGGCCAATATCACGGTGTCGGAACCCACGGCCCCGCCGTAGTTCGCGACGAATTCCGACGCTATGACAGGATAAGACGGAAGCCTTGCGAGGGCTGAGAAGAGATAGGAGCCCGCGACGCACGCGTTGTGTGAAGTGCCTGCGCCGAGGAGGAAAATAACACGGCCTTTGTCGAGAAGCTCCGCCAGCAAGTCCACGTATTCCCGCTGAATCCGCAGCGAATCACGCAAAGCAGTAGGCTGCTCAAAAATTTCTTTCAGCATATAATGCGGATGCCCCTGCTTTTCCGCCATCTCTATCGTGAGCTCCACCCTCCGAACCATCCGCTCCACTTGAGTGCCGTCCGACAGCCTAAAAATTCTGTAACCATCGGCCTTGACGACAGCTGCATCGCCATCGTGGAGGAAGACCATGTCACGGGTCATGTCGAGGAGGGCGGTCATGTCGGAGGCGACCATGTTGAAGCCTTCCCCGACACCTATGATTAACGGGGCCTCCTTCCGCGCCACATAAATCGTGTCCGGCTGGTCGAGGAAGATAACGGCTAAAGCATAGCTGCCCTCCAGCCTCTTCAACGCCTGCACAAAAGCCTCTTCAAAACTCAGCCCCCTTTTGATATGTTCTTCTATCAGATGGGGAACAACTTCGGTGTCGGTTTTGGAAACTATGTTGTGATTCTGGTCTATCAATTCCTTACGGAGGAGTAGGAAATTCTCGATCACACCGTTGTGCACGACCGCGATGCGGCCCGTGCAGTCAAGATGAGGATGGGCGTTGACCTTTGAAGGCGCTCCGTGAGTCGCCCACCGCGTGTGAGCGATCCCGACACAGCCCGGCAGCCTTTCAAGACCGAGGCTTTTGTTGATTTCGTCGATTTTCCCCGCGTCCTTGCAAACAAACACCTGTTTGTTGTGTATTGTCGCAACACCAGCCGAGTCGTATCCACGGTATTCAAGCCTCTTCAACGACCTGACGAGGATAGGCGCCGCCTCTGCACCTCCAACGTATCCAGCTATGCCGCACATAGCCTCAGCTCTGGAAGCCTCCTTATAAAGACGTGTCAAACGTAAATAGACCGGTCAAGAAAAAATTTACCACATGAAGAAAGCAAAACTCGTCGTCGGCGAAAAGGAGTCGGAAGTACTATTGGTCAGTTCTTCGGTTATGAAGCTTTTTTCATCTGCTGCCGCTTTTCGGTTGATGAGAGCTTTTGATAATCCGAATTACGTTTCAAGGGCGGCGTCGAAGCTGGGAATCAGCAAGCAACTCGCCAGCATCCACGTTAACAGGATGGTTGAGGTAGGTCTTTTGAAAGAGGTAGGTCAAATCGAGTTGCACGGTGGCCGCGCCAAACTTTACCGTGTAGCAGCCGGCGGCGTTGCGTCGGTCTTCTCGAACCGTGCATGGCGAAAAGCCGTCCAACCAGTAAACATGCCTGAAAAACTATCAGAGTTTCTCCATCCTTTCGTCGTAGGCGGGAAACTCAACGGGTTGGTCGTCGTCGGGTCACCGCATCCCCACGGGCCTTTCAGAGCCGTTGCGACAGACGGCCATTACGGCTTCCAGATAGGTCTTCTCATCGGCAAATTTGTCCGAGACGTCGAAGATTTCGCCGTCAGGCTTGACGTCGACGTAAGATCCGAAAAACTATATGCCGAAAACCTGCTGCTTCTGGGTGGACCGGGGACCAATATAATAACTTCCATGGTGAACAAAGAACTGCCCATCAAATTCATGGAGAACAACTATTGGGCGGGGCTTGTGGCAACGAAGCAGGTTTACACCAGCGAATTCGCTGGACTGATCGCAAAAACGCCCAACCCCTTCAACCCGGACAAGACCATAATTGTTCTCGCAGGCCTCC
>JANWZT010000082.1 GCA_025054515.1 Candidatus Caldarchaeum sp. | reverse complement strand
CAGCAGGTTCAGAGCCTCGGCCCAAGGCCTTCATCAGAGAAGTTATCCTCGAGAATTTTATGTCGCACGAATACAACCGAATCCCCTTCCGCCGAGGCCTCAACGTCATCGTCGGGCCCAACGGAGCGGGCAAATCATCCATCCTTTTGGCGATATCGGTCGCCCTCGGACAGACCTACACAGAACGCGGCCAAAGGCTCAGCGACCTCATCCGACGGGGTGCTGAAGCGGCGAGAGTGGCCGTCATCTTTGACAACAGACCCGTAAACGGAGTCCGCCCAATTCCGTCCGTTTCATCGGACACGGTGTCCATCGTCAGGTTTCTGAAAAAGACGGGCGAATACTGGCACTACGTTAACAACCGCTTCAAAACGAAGGCAGAAGTCGAAAACATGCTTTCCAAAATCGGAATAAACCCAGACAACATCCTCATCATCATGCATCAAAACATGATAGAACAGTTCGTCAGCAGGGACAGCAGGGAAAAGCTATCCATGGTGGAGGAGGCGGTGGGTGCCGGCGGGTTGCGGGAGAAGATACGGGACACCGAAGCGAAGTTGTCGGCTCTATTAGCCGAAGAAGCGATAATCAGGAAGACTTTGGAAGACGCGCGGGCGGCGGTCGACTACTGGAAGGAGGAATATGAAAAACTGACGGTGTTGAAGAAGCTGGAACAACAGAAAAACAGCCTTGAGCTGGAACATCTGTGGGCCTTGGTAAGAGAGGCTGAAAAATCGCGAGACCGTATAATGGAGAAGATAACGGCGATAAGGAATGAGGTGGAAACGATTGACGCTACAATCAACGAAGCGACCAACAATGTTTCGTCTTTTTATCAGGCGTTGTTGACCGGGTTCAGAGAGGGCGCGTCGGAAAAGGTTTTGGTTGAAAGGCTTGACGGTATCGTCGAGGCGGCTGAAGCCCTTGGACGGGCGTTGGAGCGGAAGGAAATCCGTGAATCAGAGCTACGGGATTTGCGTTACGAGCTGGCGGCCGTGGAGAAGGAGGTTATGAGGAGATTGTCGGAAGCCCAGTCGAAGGGTCCAAGGGTTGAAACCAGCCGGAAGCCTGCTGAAATTGCTGAAGAGCTCAAGGCGGTGGGGCTGCAGATTGCGGCTTTAGGTACACCGACGCCGCAGGCCGAAGAGATGTATCTCATAGCTGAATCCAAGTTCCGGGAAGCCGAGCTGAAGGCCCAGCAGCTCCGGGAAAACGCCCGTGAAACCTACGCGGAAGCCGAATACAGGAAGGAAAAATGGAGAGAGTTCGTGAGAGAACTGGTTGCGGCTGTAGAGCCAGAGTACCAGAGGATTCTTTCGGTTGTGGGAGGCGCCGGCAGAATCGAGCTCCGAAACCTCAACGACATCGAAAAGGCATCGATAGAGATTTACGTCGGGTTCAGAGGAGTCGAGCCGACTCTGCTCGACACCCATACACAGAGCGGAGGAGAAAGGATAGTAGCCACCATGGCTTTCCTCCTGGCCCTTCAGAAATACGTCAAATCACCTTTTAGGGCGGTTGATGAATTTGACGTCCATCTTGACCCGCTCAATAGGGAAAGAATTATCAACATCCTGACTTCCGCGGCGAAGACAGATTCAGACACCCAGTACATCATCATAACGCCGGGAAAAATCCCGTATTCAGAGGACATGAACGTCATCATCGTGCAAAGCGTCAAAGGTCGTTCAGCGGTTTTCGCCCCAGAGGAGGCGGAGGTTTTGGCGAGTGACCAGTATCAAAGTAGCTAAGGAGGAGCTGGAAAGGCTCATCGCCCTCTGCGAAACCGTGGCGAAAACGGGGACAGATCCCTACAACATCGACGTAAAATCTATGCTCGCGAAACTCCGCAACATTCTCGAAAAGGCCCGTAACTCTGAGATTCTCGTCCTCGACGCGGAAACACTCTACCGGGTCGCTTTAATCGTGGCCCTGCAGCACAAATGGCTGAAAGATAGGGCGTCCTCGCTTTTCGTCGACAGCCAAGTTATCGCTTTGAAAGTACTCGCCGCCGACAAAAAATCCCTAGCAAACGCTTTCGTCAGCAGCTGGAGACCTGTCGTCACGTCGGAGCAGCTCACACCCTACATGTTCGCGAAAGGTCTGGAGCATTTCCAATCTTTGCCGAGCAAATCATTCGTAAAAGAATCCCAAGTTTCGGTGATGGATGAAGTTGGGCTGAAAGGTCTTCCAGAAATTTTCCAGCTTCGGGAGCAAATGCAGGAAGAACTGAAGAAACTCCATCAGGAAATGGTTGAGATGCGGAATGAATCGGGAACGGTAGATTATGTCGCTTTCGTGAACAAACTGGGGCCCGAAAAAGTTTTCGAAAGAGCCTACTACACCGCTTTCGTTGTGAGCGAAGGTTTGGCGGAGCTGAGCAAAAACCCGTTGTCGGGTGAAATACTACTAATTCCCTACGAACGGAAAAGAACGAGGAAAACCGTTTCATCGTTGGCTGTGGCCGTTCAAGAGGGTGGTCGAATTGTCTGACAGTAAGCCGGAGCAGTCGGCGGCGCGAAAGAAGCTTTCGACGGCCATGGCCATGCTTCTATTCACCAGCCACCGGCTGCCGGGGGTGCGTGGCTACGAACTCCGCCGGAAGCTGGGAAAAAACTATCTCAAAGTCGTCGAAAGCCTCAACCACCGTCTCGAACACCTCGGCCTCCGCGTCAAAATCCTTTTCGAAACGTCGTTCGACCGCGAACCTTCAGAGGAAGATTACGACCGGGCGAGGTTTTTCATCACTTTAGCCGACCCCATTAGCTTGTCGGACGTGGTGGCCGCTGGATGGCGTGTCGACGAGCTCGCAGTCCTTTCCGGGGCCCTCGCAATCCTCTTTTCGAGGGGCGGCAAAGCACCGAAAAAGGAGATCAGCGAGCTTTTGGAGTCGAAGTTGCCAAAATGGCGTGTCGACGCCGCGTTGGAGAAGTTCGTACGAAGGGGGTATTTGGTTGATTCCGGCGACGGCACGCTTTCGGTGGGCTGGAGAGCCGTTGCCGAAGTTGACCAGAAACAGCTTCTCAAATCGTTGACGGAAATGCAGGAAGGCCGCGAACCCGCTACGCAGCAAACATAGACTGGATTTTCTTTTTTTCGGTTTCGATGATCAGTTCGACAAGCCGGACTCCTATCGATTGTTCTCGTTCGAGGATTTGAGCGGCCTCATGCAGGTCGACGAATTTGCTGGCCAGGGTGAAGACCGCCGCTTTCCCGTATTTTGCGACGAGTTCAGCGGTTTTTGACGCCTGTTTTTTGAGGAATTTTTCAGCTCTGTTGGCTGGTTTGCCTTTGCGGGCCAGGAGATTCAGGATTTTTTCGGGTTCTTCACGGAGGACGCCGACTTTTGAAGACCCGCATGCTTGACAGAGTGGCTTCGGCTCTATTTCTTTCACGATGCTTTTTCGGTGCCAGCTCCAGCAGTCTGTGCAGACGAGGGTTAAGGGTTCGTTGTTCAGCCTCCCCCGGACGGCGTTGACGACGAGCCTTTGCAGACGTTCGGAGGCGATGACGTCGATGTCGCTTGCGTATCGGTTGACCGTTAGACGTGCGAGCGGCGAAAGTTCGACATCTCGAATCATCGAAAGGCGGAGACTTCCCGAAGCCATGTCCTTCAGCAGTCGATGAGCTCTGGGCGAGTCAAAGTCGGCGAAAACAGAATGGTTGAGCGCTTCTTCGTAGACCACGGTGTCCTTGAGCATTTCCGCGAGCTTCGACGCGCTTATGTCGAGTATGCTGGCGTCCTTCGCGATCATGCCCATCTTCCTCGCAACGTGAACCAGCCTTCTCCTGAAAAGGCTCGAAGATTCGACGGCCTTCGTGAAGACGGAGCGCCACGTTTTTTCGTCGGCGAGGTTTCTGATGCTTTCGGCCACGGCTTCGGCGGTGATTTCACGTGATTTGAACACGATTCGGTAGGCGTCCTGCTGGACTGTTACGGCGGCGCCAAGGTTCTCGGAAACGTGGTATGCTATGGCGCGGGCGAGAGTCCGGTTGGGCTTCAATCCGCCGCAGACATGCAGCACGATGTATTCCGGAGTTTCCTCAAGCAAAACCGTTGAATCCGAAGGAACCGGCAAACCCTTTTGCACGTGCTCTTCAACCTCCCGAAGAGATTTTTTCAACAGGTTTTTGTCGGCGCGGTATTCTTTGGCGAGAGCTTCCAACTCGTCATCTCCCCTATTTTTTTGCAGAGCTTCTGCATACCGTCTCCTGATCGCTCCCACCTCTTGAGCCACTTCATAGGGGACGGGAATCTCCTCGCCTACCCATGAAGGAACAGCTCCTTCAAGGCTGTCCAAAGCCGCGACGTAGATTCTTTCACCTCCCGTCTGAATTATTTCCCAGGCCTTCCCCATCAGTATAAACCGGGTGCCGGGCTCTCCATATTCCGCGACAAATTCTTCGTCGAGTATCCCGACGGGTTCGCCCGTCGATTCGTTGACGACGAGGTACTGTTTTTCCTCGGGTATCATGGTGAGGTTGTTGAAGTAGTATTCGTAGAGGTTGGTGGTTCTTGGAGCCGTCTCAATTATTCCGTCAGAAGTCACTATCGCGGCTCCCAGCTTTTCGAGATGTTGAGCAGTTTTCACCAACTGCTCCTTCGACAGGTTTCGGAAGCAGTATGAACGGCGGAAAACCTTCAACAGATGGTCGATGCTTAGTTGTTTCCGTTCGATGAGAAGGCCTGCAATCTGATGAGCCAGCACGTCGTAGCTATTTTCAAACAGTTCCACCTCCTCTATCATGTCGTTGTAAGCCCGTCTGTTGATGACTATGCTTTCCAAAGCGTCGTCTGAATCCGTGACGATCACGACGCCTTTCGAGGTGCCGGATACCGTGTGCCCGCTTCTTCCAACCCGCTGGACAAGACGTGTTACTTCACGTGGTGAATTGTATTGGATGCAGAGGTCTATTCTGCCCACGTCGATTCCCATCTCCAGCGAAGAAGTGCAGACGACGCCGGCGAGGCCTCCAGATTTAAGGGCCTGCTCTGCGCCGATTCGGGTTGTTTTCGAAAGGCTTCCGTGATGGATTCCGATGGGAGCTGATTCATCCCATGCCCTGAAACGGTTGGTGAGAATTTCCGCGAGAGGACGGGTGTTGGTGAAGACAAGCGTGGAATCGTGGCTTTCGACTAACCTTCGAATCAGATTCATCCGAGCCGCGACTTCGGGATGGACCGAAAGCTTTTCCGCCAATTCAAAATCATCGCCGACGGGTGAGGGAAATTCCACCGAAAGCTGGAGAGACTTGACCACGGGAACACGGACGACCAGGCATTCCCTGCCCACTCCAGCCAAAAAAGAGGCGATCTTTTCAGGACTGCCGACAGTCGCCGATAGCCCGACCCTCTGAAAATCACGGCCCGCCAGCTCAACGAGTCTTTCTAGGGCGAGCGAAAGCTGGCTTCCACGTTTGTCGCCGGCCAGTTCATGCACCTCGTCAACGATTACGGCTTGAACCCGTTTGAGATGCTCCCGGAACAGCCGGGCCGTCAACAGGATTTGAAATGTTTCCGGTGTAGTGATCAGGATGGTAGGCGGCGAAAGAGATTGTGTTCGTCTTTCGCGAATTCCGGTGTCGCCGTGCCTCACCGCGACCGTCATGTCGAACCGGCTGGCCCACCATTCCACACGGTCGAGCAGGTCTCGATTTAAGGCCCGGAGCGGCGTGATG
>JANWZT010000081.1 GCA_025054515.1 Candidatus Caldarchaeum sp. | reverse complement strand
AGCCGTCGTAAACAACGTAGCCGCCGTAAGAATGAACGGCTTCAGAGATTTCACGTACGGGAACAGGGTATAAAATCAGACTCGATCCGAGCACGACGACGTCGGGCTTTTCAGCTTCTAACAGTTCGACGGCCTTTTCTTTGTCGATGTTCAAATCGCGTTCGGGAAGAATTAGCAACTTGTGGTCAAAGATTTCAGGAATTTTGTCGTTGTCGAGGCCGGGATAGCCGGCGAATTTGGGGTCGACCGCCGCAATCTTCCTCCCCTTTCCGACTGTGGCGTAGAGAGTAATTAGGAGTGCAACGTGCCCCGACAACGGCGCGACCGTGCAGAAATTGGCTTCAAACACGGTTTTCGCGGTCTCTTCGGCCAGTTCCCAGACTTCATGAATTTTGCGCGTCCCCGCATAAAATTCGGGCCGAAGAGCATATCTCGAGCTCATGTCGGATGCAAGGGCCTTCCTCACCCTTGGGCTTAACACGTTCTCGCTCGCTATCAGGTTGAGACATTCACTTCGGTATCTGTCGTGTTCTAATACAAGCTTCAACGGCCCGCTTGTCACGTTTCAGTCATGTCAGCCAACAATTTAGCCGTATGTCATGAAAGGTCGTAACGCGTCTCAGTCTTGACAACCCGTAGTGTGACAAGCGTGTTGACGGAAAGAACGCCTTTGATTCTTTTCACCCGGTCAACGATTTCATGAATGTGGCCGAGGTCACGGCCCATGACCACTGCGATGGCGTCATAGTCTCCCGAAAGCTGATAAATGTTGAAAACCTCACGCATCTCCTTCAATTCTTCCAGAACAAGGTCGATACGCGATGGATCTATCCGCAGCATTAAAGCCGCGGAGTTCGCCAACCCCAGCTTCTTGTGGTCGACCAAAACAGTGGCCCCTCGGATGACGCCATTCTTTACCATACGGTTGTACCTGAAACGGATTGTGTTTTCGCTAACTCCCAGCTTCCGACCTATTTCCGCAAAAGATGCCCTTCCGTCACGGTAGAGCAGCTGAAGTATCTTTTGGTCAAGATCATCTATGCTCATCTTCCCACTTCACCACAAACCCGTGTCCGTCAAAGACTTGCCCTAAATCATAAAAACGCCATCCACGGCCAACAAATCGAACCGCAGCCACCGGCTTCGGCCTTATCTTGCCCCCGCAGTGTGGGCATGAGATTTCAAATCTCTCTGTGAAATCCTTCAACCTTTTCACCTGTTCCGTCGAAAAAGCCGCATACGCTTTGTTACTGCTTTTTACCTCTATCGCCAGCAATTCACCTTTATCGACGGCGATGATGTCTGGTTTCGGCATCTTCCCCGTCCCGCTTCCCGGCGTCCTAACCGCGTAAAACCCTCTTTCGCCGACCTCGACAAACCTCCTCAGAAGACTGTATTCTCCTTCGTAGCCAATCCTCGCTTTATACCGTGGTGACAGAGGGTCGGAAGCCTTTCTCGGCATTATCTCCTATCCTCTATCTGTATAATCTTCCGCTCCTTTTTTTCGCCGGGCGAAGCATGCCTCTCCAGGTCGTTCAGCTCGATCAGCAGCGGACTCAAATAAATGCTCAAGGTGCTGGCGTTTTTCATCCATTTACGTTCCGACGGCTTCGTCAGATAGCCCACTTCAACCAAGTTAGAAAGAAACGTCGACACGCTCCGACGCTTGCTTTCATTTTTCGCGATGGATTCGGGGAGCTTCTCCGTCAACTCAGTCAAGGTGAACGGGTTGTTCTCTATCGTCCCGATAGCTGACAAAACTTGAATGATCTCCTCATGCGAAAGAAGCCTCGTTTTCCACTTGAGCATCTGAATGATGGGATGAACTTTCCTCAAAAGATGTTCACCCCTTGAAAAACCTCTCCAACAAAAAACCCGGTTCAACCGAAATGTCCTTCCCGCAGGAGCTGCAAGTCGTAACCAAAAGGTCTTTCGACGAGCTTGTTGTTTGAAGGTCTTCCTTCACAGGCAGAATCATCAACGTCGAATTTTGGCAGTAGATGCATTTTAACCTGATGCGGGTTCCGCTGTCGGAAGTGAGGGTTACTGCTTTCTTCAAAAGTCGAAAATTTTTCGGCTGCTGAACCGCAGGCTGCTCGGGCGTGGACGGCTTGGAAGACTTCATCTGACCCAAGTCAGCCCGAAGCTTTTCCAACTCCTCCTCCAAATGTGTCTTCTTGACTACCAAGTCTTTGAACTCTTTCTCAAGTTTTTCAAACACCCATTTGGGAACCAACTCTGTTCTTATCACGGGCATGACCAACTCGACGACCCGTTTGCGAACATTCTCCATGAGCGACGGCTCCAAAGCCGATAGGGCGGACATGCCTCCGCCTTTGATGTTCGCAAGATTCGCGAACTGTCTTGACAAAGCTTCCAAATCTTCCTTTCGAACGAGCTCGGGGTTTTGGAGGAGCATCAGCAAAGAACGAGCCGAAGTCACCTCCTCTTCCAAAAGTTCAAGCGTCTCCTTCTTATGGGCGATCTCCTCCTCAAGCCTGTTCAGCTCGTTCTTTTTCTCATCGATGACGGCCAGAATTTTTCGTGAATCTGCTTTGAAGCCGAGTAAGGCTTCGTATTCTTTCGATAATTCTTCTACCTTCATCTTCAATTCTTCCGCCTTGGATTCAAGGTCGCCGATTTCGGCCATGAGCCTCTCCTTTACAGAGACGAGTTGTTCGATTTCAGGTGTCCATGAAACAATTTCATTCAGCTTCTTTTTTCTTACTTCCAGCTCTTCCTCTAATTTTCGGAGGTCTTCCGAAACGGCTTTGTATCTACTTTCGGCCTCTGAAAGTCGCTTTTCGACTTCGTCAAGCTTTGATACGACTTCAAATATCTGTTTGAAATCCGCACCCGTTTCCGAAATCTTCGCGGCGACCCTAGCCAGATTTTCCAAGTCGTCCACATCTATGGAATATTTCTTGAGCGACTGAATGACCGCGGCAACTTTGTTGACGGTCTCGAGCGTCAGTTTCTGCTGCTCCAGATAAACAAGCAAATCCTCTTCGATCCGCCTCCTTTTCTCGAGAAGCTCGCCTATGCTGTATTCGAGCTTAACGCTCTCTTTGTATTTCTTCTCGTATTCCTTTAACAGCACTTGATAGGATTTGCCATGCTGCTTCTCCAACTCGCGGAGACGGATAGCCGCCTTCAAATACCTCTTCAACTGCAACGGCGCGATACCCGCTTTCTTGATAGCTTCGAGCAGCTCGTCTTCGGAATCTGTCCTAACTTCGGTGGATTGCAGATGGTCCGGACTTTCCTTCACAGGCTCCATGTCTGAAAAGTTAATTCAACCTGGAATGATATAAGCTATAACAAAAAAATCTTTTTAGAAATTATTCGAAAACATACGGCCGAAAGGTCTGGGTGTGTTTTAGACACCATAGGTTTATATAACCTGAAGGAAACTAAGATCTTGCTGCGATGATAAACCATATTAGCGTTAGCGAATCTTTCCTTTCGTTAATTTTTCCGCCCGAACTATCGCTGCCTTTATTCTTCTTAATCCTGCTTCTGGTCATCATTCTGTCGTCGGCGATTAAGGTCGTGACGGAATATGAAAGGGCTGTCATCTTCCGTTTAGGAAGGCTGCTGGGTGTCAAAGGCCCTGGGTTGGTGATAATTCTTCCCGTTGTCGACAGACGGAGAATTATCGATTTGCGGCTTGTGACGTTCGATGTTCCCAAACAACGCATAATCACCAAGGATAATGTAACGGTGGATGTTGACGCGATTGTATATTTCAGGGTCACCGACCCTCAGATGGCCGTGGTCAAAGTGAAGGACTATTTCACAGCCTCTGCTCTCCTCGCCCAAACTGTTTTGAGAGATGTTATCGGACAGGTTGAGCTTGACGACCTCTTGACCCGGCGTGAAGAATTGAACAAAAGGATACAGCAGATTCTCGACGAGGCAACGGAGCCTTGGGGCGTGAAAGTGACTACTGTGGCTTTGCGAGACGTTGTGATACCTGAGATGATGCAGAGGGCCATCGCCAAACAGGCTGAGGCCGAAAGAGAAAGAAGAAGCCGGATTATAGCGGCGGAGGGAGAGCTTTTGGCCGCTGAAAAGATGGCTCAGGCCGCGGACTATTATGCTCAGCATCCGATCGCTCTTAGGCTGAGGGAGCTTCAGACATGGAGCGAAATAGCGCGTGAGAAGAACATGATAGTTGTCACCGAGTCCGCGTCTAAGGAGCTTGGAACAATCCTTGGACTAGTGTCGCCGAAGAAAACATGAAAATTCATCTGATAGTTGTTGTAATACTATTATCGGTTTTTACGGCCTATGCTCAAAGACCGACCGTTCTTTGGCTGAACATCGAAGGATACATTTCGTCGGGAACCGTATTATATGTTGAAGAGGGGATAGCGTCAGCCCGCGGATATTCGGCTGTCCTAATTACGCTAAATACTTTAGGAGGAAGTGCCGACGCGATGCTCCGCATAGTCGAGGCCATCCAGTCTTCTGACGTTCCGGTCATCGGGTTCGTTTTTCCTCCCGGCGGCAAAGCCATGTCAGCAGGCACGTACATTCTTTTGGCAACTCATTTCGCTGCGATGGCTCCGGGACCGTTGATAGGCTCGGCACAGCCTGTCGCAGGCGGAGAGCCCGTGACCGACAGCAAAGTTTTGAACTTTTTCGCAGAAAAAATGGGGACACTCGCCGAAACCCATGGAAGAAACCGTGAAGAGGCCATCAGAATTGTGACTGAAAACAAAAACTTCAACCATCAGTCGGCGTTGGAAGCTGGGTTGATTGAGGCCGTCGCCGGTGATGTCGAAGGGTTGCTTAACGCGATTGATGGACGTGTTGTCAAGACCTTGGACGGTGAAAAAATTCTCCGTTTAGCGAATGCGCAGCTGGTCAGGAAGGAGCCGGGGTTGACGTCGTCGGTGGTTTCGATGCTTTCCGACCCCTTGGTCTCCAGTTTGTTGATTTCCTTGGGGATATTGATGCTTCTTTTCGGTCTTTCTTCGCCGGGTTGGGGAGGCGAGGTTATCGGTGGTCTGATGATTGTGCTGGGATTGGTGGGGCAGGGGTTGAACATCAACATCGCCGGCGCGTTCCTTGCCTTCCTCGGCGCGGCCTTGCTCCTCTACGAGCTGCTGTCACCCGGATTCGGTGTCATCGGCGCGAGCGGCATCATATCGCTAACGGTCGGAATCATCCTACTCGGCGGTTATTCACCTGCCCCGGTTTTCGTTGCGCAGGAATGGTTTGCTTCGTTCCAACTGACGGTTATAGTGATTGCCCTCTTTATGGCGGGTTTTCTCGGGTTTCTGATGTTTAAATCCTTTAAGGCACAGAGGAAAAAGCCGGTGGAGCCCGAGCTAAAATTTGGGAGGGCTACAGAGGACATGGATTCGGGAAAAGAAGGCTATGTTTTCGTCGACGGCGAATACTGGAAAGCGAAAGCAGTAAAACCCGTAAAACAAAATCAGAGAATAAAAGTTGTGGGGAAACAGGGGGGTTTCCTACTGGTTGAACCGGAGGAAACTACCTAAACCTGCGTCCCCGCTGGAAACCCCTCGACCTAAAGCCGCCTCGCGCCGGTCTTTCCTCCGACGAATAAGCTTCTTTCTGCGAAAGATTATTTTCCGTATTTACTTCGGTGACCGTTTGATCTGACTGTTCGATGCGTCCGAATTTTCCGAGGTTTAGCTGCATTTTGCCGCGGAAAAGTTTGATGAAACCGTTCACG
>JANWZT010000080.1 GCA_025054515.1 Candidatus Caldarchaeum sp. | reverse complement strand
GTTGTTCTTGGTTTGAATTTGCTGATGTTTGTGGCTGGGTTGGTTGCGATGGGTTCGGGAACGTTGGTGGGTATGATGGGTATCTGGGGTGCCGCGGCGTGGGGTAAGCCGGTTCCCGAATGGGAGAAGGTCGGCCACGCCCATTCGTCGTGGTGGGGAATACTCATCATGATTGCGGCGCTGCTCCTGCCGAGCCTCCGGCTGAAGCCGTGGGCGAAGAAGCTGATAATTGCGGGAACCTTCATAGGGCCGACTCTCTGGATAGGCGTTCTCGCCACGTATTATGAGATTGGAGGGCCTTCGCTTTGGCGGTTTGAAGCCGTGACCGCTCCCGGCACCTACTATGAGCTTCCGGTGATCGGGTTGGCGGCGTCGGGGCTTGAATTTCTCGGGTTTGTGGCGCTCGGCATCGTTGCGTTGTCGGCCATCGGCGTCAACATACCCCTGCTGTCGACGAAAGAACATCCGCAGAAATCACGGCTCGAATTCCTTTCAAACATCGAGGTGCCGCGACGGGTCTTCCTTGTTCCGACCATTTCCATAATCGTTTCGGTTGTCGCGGGATTCGGCATATCGGCCCTCTTCAAGGCCACTCATTCGCCTATTTCGCCGGCGGCTTTGGTGCAGTTGCACGACCACGCGGCGATGTTTGCAGCGAGTTCGATGCTCATCTTGTTGACGATGTATGTGCTTGATGTGAAGGAGAGGGTTCGGGTTCTCGCGCTGCGGTTGATGGAGATAAGCCTGCCGCTCATCATCGTCGGCCTCATCGCCTTCAACCTGCTTGGACTGCCGAGCATCGTATGGGTCGCTCCCGCCGGCATCTACTACTTGCTTCTTCTGCTCGCTTTCCCCGCATCGCTCGGAATCTACGCCCGGAAAGGCCTTGAGCAGGCGGAACCCGTTGCCGGTGCCTACCGCATAGCTTTCGCCGTCGTCTTCGCCGGCCTCGCCATACTTGTGGCGACTGGAGCATACATCGCCGTCAACTGGAACACATCGCCCGACATCACCGTCACCTACAAACAGCCCGAAGGAACGCCCTACCCCGGTCCGTATCCCGCGGAATACATCGGAACCGCTCCAGTGAAGGGAACTCCCCGTGGTCTCGAAAACGCCCATCTCAGCCCCGGAAGCTGGTATCACGCGGCGGTTGCGTGGTTGCTCACGTTGTCGGTTTTCGGGACGGTGTTGTTCGGCCGGAACAGGCCCGGGCTCCTGTATCTTTTCGCCTTCACCATCCCGTTGGCGCCGACCTTCAACATGCTCGGCAGATATCTTGCCTGGCTCGGCATACCCAACGGCATCGGAGCCCTCTGGTTCGCCGGCCATCCGCTGAAAGGCTTCAACCTCATCAGCCTCTTCGTCGTCGCCGTGGCAATGGCCATTATCATCTCCAGAAGAAAATAGTCAAGCGGGCTCGTTTCACCAGCGCTGTCTATTTTTTAATATATTTAGAGTTTTTAATTTCCTGCGGAAACGCTTATATCAGCTTATAAGATATTTATTATTTGCATAAGAAGAGGTTATTTTAATGGTTTCCGCGAAAGGCTACGCAAACTGCATCGCTTGGGTTGATCTAACCAACCGAGCTGTCGAATACCGTGAAATCGACGAAGACGAGGCGGTGAAGTTTATCGGCGGAAGGGGTTTGGGTGGACGGATTGTTTTGAAGCATTCGGTCGGCAAAGACCCTCTGTCGCCCGAGAACGTTATCGCGATTTTGAACGGCCCGCTGACCGGGACGACCGTTCCCATGAGTGGCAGAATCGTTGCCGTCGCTCGTTCACCTCTTACCGGTGTTTTCGGAGATACTCACGCCGGTGGATGGGCTGGCGCGACGATGAAGTGGGCGGGGTTTGACGCCGTCGTGTTGTCGGGTGCGAGCGATAAGCCGGTTTACCTTCTTGTGAAAAACCGGACGGTTTCCATCGAGCCCGCCGATGGGTTGTGGGGCAAGTCATGCGAGGAGACCTACGAACTGTTGAAGAAGAAGTATAACGGCGGTGTCCAGTTTTACGGCATCGGCCCCGCCGGAGAGAACTTGGTGAAATTCGCCAACATCATGCATTTCGCCGAAGGTGCTTTGGGCAGGGCCTCTGGAAGAACTGGAATGGGGGCTGTGCTGGGCTCGAAGAAGGTGAAGGGTTTGGTCATCCTCGGCGACGAGAAGGACATGCCGAAGCCCGCCAAGCCGGAGGCTTATGAGAAGGCGAGGGAAGCGGCGTTGAAGAAGATACTGCTGAGCGCGGTCACGGGGCCGAGGAAAGGCGGGTTATCCGTTTACGGAACAGCCGTGTTGGTCAACGTGGTCAACGAAATCGGAGCATGGCCGACGAGAAACGCCCAAGACACGAAGTTCGAGCACGCCTACTACCTTTCAGGGGAGAACCTGCGGGGGACGATACTGAAGGACACGCCGACCTGCCACGCATGCCCCGTCGCCTGCAAAAGAGATTCCGAAGTAACCGATGGAAAGTTCAAACACAAGTCGGAGGGCCCCGAATTCGAAACCATATGGGCCCTCGGAGCCATGACGGGCCTCGGCCACATCGAAGCCGTCTCGTACCTGAACTATCTGGCGAACCTTTACGGGATGGACACCATCGAGCTCGGCAACACCCTCGCAGTCGCCGCAGAAGCCAGCAAAAAAGGCCTCATCAAGGAGAAGGTTGAATGGGGTGACGCCGACAAATTCGTCGAACTCGTGCGAAGGATTGCTTTCCGCGAAGGAGAGCTTGGGAACATTCTGGCGGAAGGAGGAGCCAAGGCCGCGCGCATGCTCGGCGACCCCGACATCTCGATGTCCGTCAAAGGCATGAGCATCCCCGCATACGACCCAAGAGGCCTCAAAGGCTTCGCAGTTGCATACAGCACATCACCCCGCGGAGCATGCCACCTAAGAGCTTATACACCAGCGTCAGAAATCCTCGGAATACCATACAAGACAGACCCGCTCGCCACCGAAGGCAAGGTCGATTTGGTAATCCTTCTTGAACGCTTGTTCGCCTTCGCCGACAGCCTCGACATGTGCAAATTCAGCTCCTTCGCCCTCGGCCTCGAAGACTACGCCGCCCTCTTCTCAACATTCACCGGAATAGACATGACCCCCGAAGAACTGCTCAACACCGGCGAAAGAATTCTAACACAGGAAAGATACTTCAACCAGCTGCACGGCTTGTCGCGCAAAGACGACAAACTTCCGAAACGGTTCATGGAGGTGGCGTCGCCCAGCGGGCCGTCGAAAGGCCATGTCATCGACGAAGCAACATTCAACAGCTTGATAGATGAATACTACCGCAAACATGGCTGGAACATGGACGGAACGATTCCGCAGGAAAGGCTCATCCAACTCGCCATAGCCTAACTCCCTACATTTTTTTCCCACATGCCGGACATTTAGGAGACCGATTAACCGGGATCGCGACGAAATCCATGTCAAGCCCGTTAAACACCAGAAGTCTTCCAGCGGATGTTTTTCCCGCGCCCGTGAGGATTTTCAGCGTTTCAAGCGCTTGAAGCGAGCCGATGACTCCGGGGACGGGCCCGACGACGGGGATTGTTTCGACGACCTTCGGCAGTTCCGGCATCAAACATCTGAGGCAAGGGCCCACGCCGGGAATGACCGTCATCAACCTCCCTTCAAAACCATGAACCGCTCCATGGATGAACGGAACCCCCAGCTCAACACACGCATCGTTCAACAGGAACCTCGTCTCGAAGTTGTCCATACCATCCACAACAACGTCGACGCCGCGGACCAGCTCGACGACGTTCCCAGAAGTGATTCTTTCCGGAACCGGCTCGACCACTATGTCGGAGTTCAAAGAACGGAGACGCTTGGCCGCGGCCTGCACTTTGAGGGAGCCGAGGTCCTGCTCCGAGTAGGGTAGTTGACGGTTTAGGTTGCTGAGCTCCAGCACCCCATCCTCCACGAGCCTGACAAACCCCACACCAGCGGCGGCCAGATACATCGACGCCACGCCGCCGAGCCCGCCAACACCGGCGACAAGCACCTTCGACCGCTTCAGCCTACCCTGACCATCCAAACCAATTTCAGGAACCCGCAACTGCCTATCATACCGCTCCAACTCCCTCCCGCTCAAAACGGCTCCGGACAACCCATCGCAGACATCGTCTTCAATTTAATAAGTTCACCCGCCCGCAACCGGAGGAACCAAAGCTATTTCGTCGCCGTCTCTCACGACCGTGGACAGGCCGTTCAGAAAATCGATGTCCCTGCCGTTGACGAAAATTTTAATCGATTTCTTAGGCAACCCGTCCTCATCCAAAACTTCTTGGATGAATTTTTCGCCAAACCGGCGGGCAAGAACCTCCAGCAAAAACTTGATATCAGCATCTTCCCGAAGCTCGACGGATACTTTCCCAGCCCCGCCCAAAACATCCCTCACGGTCGCAAAAGCTTTGACGAAGACCGTACCCATGCGCCAGTCTAAACAATTTCTGACGCGGATTTAAGATTTGAAGGCGCAGTTTTCATGTGTGGCCTTAGTTTTCGGCGCCAAAGGCCCGCGGTCGTTAACAAAGATTAAGAGTGGGAAAAGACGTTGTCGCGGTGAATGGTCTCTGCGAATCAGCGTGAGAGGTTGCTGGGTCTGCTGAAACAAAGGTTTGACGTCTATGCCGGTCGTTTGCACGGCCTTGAATGGTCTCGCGTCGAAGCTCGTTTGCTGGACAGCCCTGAAAAGCTTGTTTCGTTGTATGAGATGGAAAGGACCGGAGGCGAGCCCGCTTTAGTAGCCTACGACGAATCCCATGACCAGTTAGTGTTCGTGGATTGCGCGCCCGAAAGTCCTTCGGGCCGGAGAAGCCTCTGCTACGACGGAGAAGCCATGTCCCTTAGACTGAAGAGAGGTGTTCGTCCAAAGGGGAACGTCGTGGACATGGCGGCCGCCATGGGCGTTGAAGTTTTGACGGAAGAACAGTACAGATGGTTGCAGACAATCGGCGAATTCGACACACGGACGTCGAGCTGGCTCAAAACACCCACCAACGTAAGAAAGCTCGGCGGCGCACTCTTCGGCGAACGCAGATACAACACAGTTTTCGTATGCGCCAACAGCGCCCCCTCATTCTACGCCAGCCGAGGATTCCGAGCATTACTCAAAGTTTGACCCGTCACAAAATTGGACCAGCCCCTCACCATGTCTCCGAAGCTCTATCACTGTCAAACCTCTTGTCAGCCTGTACCAAATCTCTTTCGCATCCGTTGAAAGCCGGAGCAACGATGAATGTGGCCGGGGATAGCCAAGCCTGGTCAAAAAAGCCTCTTTGGAGGCGGCAGGCTTAAGATCATTGGTTGGAGACCTGCTCCCGAAGGGGTTCGTGGGTTCGAATCCCACCCCCCGCACATGCTACTATTTCATACCGCCCTCAAGCTGTTTACTTCCATAGACTTTTTCCAACACACTTATTTCGATTTTTTTCATTTCAAGAAAAGCCCATGACAACTTCGCTAATTGCTCCTCCGTCCCCTCCACCATCATCCGATCCATCAACAACGGCACAACCTGCCATGATACCCCAAACCTGTCCTTCAGCCAGCCGCACTGCTCAGCTTCAGGCACGGCTGAAAGCTTATCCCAGTAATAGTCGATTTCATCCTGAGTTCTGCAGTAGATCATGAAAGAGACCGACTCGTTAAACCTGTTGAGAGATTGGCGTGAGCCGTCGTTTGCTGCGAACCACTGCCCTTCAAGCATGAAATCAGAAAACAGCAAACCATTTTCATAACGAAGAGCCATCCCCTCTCTCGAGTTCTTGAACACC